>ONAH01000121.1 GCA_900315715.1 uncultured Eubacteriales bacterium | reverse complement strand
AGGTATGGCGGAATTGGCAGACGCGCATGGTTCAGGTCCATGTGAAAGCAATTTCATGCAGGTTCAAGTCCTGTTACCTGCACCATTATCCCGATACTTTTATGTATCGGGTTGTTTTTTTGCTTTATATATTGAATTAATTAACAAAGACCTCTCTGTACATCATACAGAAAGGTCTTTTTCATTAGTTTCTATTCTTTACGACAGTTTTTCAAGCTTACCGAAGTTTGCCATTAGTTTCTTTGTTCCTACCGTTTCAAATGCTATTTCAAGCAATGTGTCGTTGCCAACTTTCAAAGCATTTAATACAACTCCCTTGCCAAATGTTCCGTGCAGTACGGTATCTCCGGTGGATATGTTCTTCGATGAACCTTGTGACACCGGTTTTGCCGGTACAGATGGTTTCTGGGAGAATGTGGCTGCCGAAGCCATAAAGCTTACTTTTGGTCTTGCATTATCAACGATTGCCTGTTTCTCAGGAGAAAGTACGGGCCATGTTTCTTCAACAAAGTCTGACGGAATTTCAGACGCAAATCGTGAAACACGATTATGCTTCGTTGTACCAAATATCATTCTTGATTTTGACTTTACAAGATAAAGCTCTTCCTTTGCTCTTGTTATTGCAACGTATGCTAATCGTCTTTCCTCCTGAAGTTCTTCATCATCGTAAATTGCCTGTACTCCGGGAAATATTCCGTCCTCCATTCCAGGTATGAACACTACCGGAAACTCCAGACCTTTTGCACTGTGCATCGTCATCAAAACTACACTGTCTGCCTCTTCATCATAATTGTCAATATCTGTAATAAGAGAGATTTCTTCCAAAAATCCTGCTAAAGTTGCTTCGTCTTTGTTATCTTCTTCGTATTTTACAAGGTTCGTTTTCAACTCCATTACGTCCTCAAAACGCTGTTCATGATCTTCCTTGTCTTTTTTGAGAAAAGCCTTATAGTTTATCGTATCTACTACTATCGTATAAAGTTCGCCCAGCGATATCTCATCGTCTTCTGCAAGTTCTGAGAATTTTTCTATCATTTCTACAAAAGCCATAAGCTTCTGTGCTGATTTTTTAAGTGCATCATATTCATCCGCTCTGCTTATTACCTCAAATATACTTATACCCTCTGCAGCGGCTATCTCTGCTGCTTTGTCAACAGTTGATGCTCCTATCGCACGCTTTGGCTTGTTTATTATTCGTCTTAATCTGATATTATCATCATGATTACTTATCACCTGAAGATACGCTGTCATGTCTTTTATGTGTTCTCTTTCATAGAATCTGTGTCCGCCAATAATTCTATGCGGTACACCTTTTCTTACAAACACCTGCTCTAACATATTACTCTGTGTGTTCATTCTGTATAGAACTGCATAATCTGAGAACTTTCTGCCATTCGCAACACCTTCGAGTATCTTATCTGCAACATATGCAGCTTCGTCACGCTCTGAACCTACCGTATGCAAAGTTATTTTCCTTCCCTGAGAGTTTTCGGTCCATAGTGTTTTTCCTTTACGTTCTGAGTTATTCTTGATTACAGAATTCGCTGCGTCAAGTATTGTCTTTGTACTTCTGTAATTCTGTTCCAACCTAATTACTGTCGCATTTTCAAAGGTTTCCTCAAATGATAGTATATTCTCTATTGTTGCACCTCTGAATCGATATATACTCTGGTCGTCATCTCCCACTACGCATATATTGTTGTATTTCTCTGCAAGCATACTTACAAATCTATACTGTACCTTATTTGTATCCTGATACTCATCTACCATAATGTATCGAAATTTCTCTTGATAATATTCCAATACATCAGGATTTTCTTCAAACAATCTTACAGTATTATACAATAGGTCATCAAAGTCCATTGCCTGTGCAGACTGCATTCTCTCCTGATACAAAGAATACACTTTTGCTATATCCATTTTGCGGAAATCGTTTTCCGATATCGCCTTTGCAGCGTAATCCTTAGGACTTAACAAACTATCCTTTGAGCGGGATATTTCATTTATTATTGACTTATGAGATAGTATCTTGTCATCAATATTAAGCTGTTTCTGACAATCCTTTATCAGGCGTTTCTGGTCATCTGTATCATACACTGTAAAATTCTTATCATAACCAAGTCTGTCACAGTATCTTCTGAGTATCCTTGCACAGGTTGAGTGAAATGTTGACGCCCATATATCTTTCCCGCCGTATGGTACACGAGCGGCTATCCTTTCTTTTAGCTCTCCTGCTGCCTTGTTTGTAAATGTTATCGCAAGAATATTCCACGGTCTTACCGAATATACACCAAGCTTTTTCTTTATTTCGCTATCAAGGTCACCGCCTTCTGATATATATGATTTCATCTTCTCAATATCATCGTCTGTTATATCCCCGAAAATAGCGTCTGATTTATATGCATTTCCGTACTCTATCATATTCGCTATTCTGTTTACAAGAACAGTTGTTTTTCCCGATCCTGCTCCTGCAAGAATTAGCAACGGTCCATTGATATGAAATACTGCCTTTTGCTGAACTGTGTTCATTTTTTCGAACTCTTTTTCCATTACCTTTTTCCTGAGTTCAATCAATTCCCTTTTCTCTGACATCACATACAATTCCTTTCCTCTGATCTATCCATTTCATTAAGTCATACCTTAATATTATATCAAATTCAAGAAATTAAGTCAAGAATCAACCCGACATCAAAACAACCTACGCATCGCTATTCTTACTATGAAATTCTACATAACTATATAATCCTTCTCTTAACGTCAAGAGTATATTTATCATGTATCCGTTTTTTTATTTGAATCATCATCGTCTTTTTCCTCTACAAGAGGCATGACAAGAGATATTCTTGTTCCAAGATTTTCGTAACTTAACACCTCAAAATATGCATTATGCTTATCGGCTATCCATTTAGCAATTGACAATCCCAGTCCTGTACCGCCATTTTGTCTGTTACGTGCAGGATCGCTTCTGAAAAATCGTTCAAATATCTTATCTGCGTCCTCCGCTTTTATACCTATTCCGTAATCCTGTACATCTATTGAATAGTAACCGTCGCCTCTGTTCTGGAGTCGGAGAATTATATCCGTTCCTTCCGGCGAATATTTTATCGCATTATCTATAAGTATCCTCAAGCACTGCTTCAAAAGTGAGATATCCGCCTGCGATACAATATCTGCACGAAGATCAAGCCTGAATTCATGCGTACTGTCTATCATTACAAACTCGTCGTATATATCACATAAAAGCTGATTGATGTCTATATTCTCAAACCTCAGAACTGTTCTTCCGCTGTCGCCTCTTGCAAGAAAGAGCAAGTTTTCGACAAGACGACTCATATTCTCCGCTTCGCTCTTAATTGACTTTATTGATTCGTCAAGTATCTCCTTATCTTCTCTTCCCCACCTTTCAAGCATATTTGCATAACCCTGAATTACAGCAATCGGTGTTCTCAGCTCATGAGATGCATCAGAAACAAATCTTACCTGGCTTTTATAGGTGTTTCTTGTCCTTTCCAAAAGATCGTTAATTGCGTCCTCCATTCCTATAAATTCACGTCTGCCTGTGTGCAATTCATTTCCGGGATCATCGGGTGATATGTTTTTTATTGCGTCCTGAAGCGTCGAAAATCCCTCTCCGGTAAGATCTGCAAAAGATAATGCTCTTGTTGCCTCAGTAAGTGTATATAGCGGTTTCAGCTTATTATTAATCCGAACCGGCGTTACTATCCACTTAAACAGAAACACTATTATCTCTACTATCAATACGGCTGCAAGAGAAAAAAGCATAAACGTTACAAGATTTCCTGTATAAAAAACATGCTCCATTCCTTTTACATCAAAAACGCTCAGCTCATTACTTTTAAATTCAAATCTTCCAAAATCTCGCAGCATTCCGTTTACTTCCATCTGCTTGTCAAATAAAAATGCTCCGAACAGCAAGACAACATATAGAATATCTGCCGATATTATCGTTATCAAAGACGAAAACAGCCTGTCAGCCGTTAACTGCATTACTATTGATCTATTTTGCGGTGCTTCCTCAGTCTTTTTTTCTTCATTGTTTTGCGTGTTTTCTGCTGTTTCTTTCTCATTCTTTATTTCTTCTTTTGAGCTGTTTTCCGTTTTTTTCTTACTCCTCCTTAATGACATATCCTACACCCCTGACAGTTGTTATTATCTTAGTTCCGAATTTTTCATCTATCTTCTGTCTGAGATACCTTATGTATACATCTACTACATTTGTTTCTCCAAGATAATCATAGCCCCATACATCTGCCAAAAGAGTATCTCTTGAAAGCACAATATTCTTGTTCTGCATCAGCGTTTGCAGCAGTGAAAACTCCTTTGCTGTCAGCTCAACCGGAACACCGTTATATGTAACTTTGAACCTCTCCGCATCAAGTGTTATTCCCTTACAATGCAGCACATTGGATTTTCCCTCTGAAACAGTACTTTTTCGCAGAATTACCCTTATTCGTGCAAGAAGTTCTTCTATTGCAAACGGTTTTGTAATATAATCGTCTGCTCCCATATCAAGTCCCGACACCTTATCCATTACCGCATCTCTTGCAGTTAGCATTATTACGGGTACATCGGAGTTTTTTCTGATTCGTCTGAGTATCTCTATTCCGTTTATTCCTGGCAGCATTATGTCAAGCAATATTAGATTATACTCTCCGCTCTCTGCAAGTTCAAGCCCTTGTCGTCCGTCATACGCTTTATCTACATCATAGCCCTCATGCTTTAACTCTAACTCTACAAAACGGGCTATCTTTTCTTCATCCTCTACTATCAATATCTTTTGCATATTTATCACCTAATCAGTATCTTTCTTCATACAGCATATTGTAATTTATCTCATAAAGACTGTTCTTCACATACTTTACTATTTCGTCCATTCTTCTTATATCTTCTGCTACGATTACTACTCCATAGGAACTGTCCCACTGAATTACAAACTCATGCGGTGAATTCCTTATCTTATACTGCATTAGCCCTAAGCTTTCGCTTTCCTCTCCTATCAACCTTGAAAATCCTCTTACAAGGCCTGTAATCGGCTCCTCCTCTATATATTCTTCTTCATTGTGGTCTATTGCTATAAACCCTGTATTGAAATTTATATATGATATTGCATATCTCTCATTAAACAGCATATTTTACCCCTTAGCTTTCTTCTGTCGTCTTTTTCCGGTCATTTCCGACACTCTTAACCGCAATACCTCTGTACTTGGAATTAACGCTTCATTAAAAGGAAATTCCTCACTTCTGTAATGTTTCATTAATATTCTTAGTGCGGATAGTTTTTCCTCCTCAGGCACAAATTCTATTTTGCCATGTCCTATCACACTTTCATAGTTCATTGTGCAGTTGCCTTTTTCGTTTTCAAGTACAAGCGTATGCCCGCAGTCAACCTCAAACGATACTCTGTTATCACGTTTTATCAAATCATGCTTCGTACCGGTTTTTGCACTGTGAAAATACAAAACTACCTCTTCAGCGGTCACTTCTACTCCGTAATTAAGCGGTACTATGTACGGATAATCGATATCGTTAAAAGCAAGGCGACATACCGAACATTTGTTAAGTATCTCTATCATTTCTTCTTTTTCTGTAATCTCTCTGTCATGTCTCCTCATATTTTCATTTCCTATTCTGTTACTAACTCATACGAAGTTGAATGTTCTTCTGAGCTGCTTATAAAACGCAGTGTATCTATGTCTATCTCACCCGTGTGCATACCTGCTTTTACCAACGGAAGTTCCTTCCCCTTTCTGATAAACACCACAACATCTGTCACTGGTATCTCAATAAAATGATGTCCTTTTGTCTTCTTTTCACATTCATACTCAATGTCAGATTTTAACCTTACCATGAGCATATCTTCCGGCAAATACACATATCTTCCTATGGCATTTGGCTCATAAACCGGTGCTATCATCAGACTTTCTCCAAGTATAAGCTGATCTTCAACAGACTGAGCATACTTATCGTCTCTATACTCAAATGCCAATGGCTTGAACATCATATCATCGTTTTCAACTGCTTTTCTGTATTCACTGTAAAGGTATGGTATAAGTGCATATCTTATCTTCAATAGGTTTCGGAAAATATCCTTATTCTTATAGCGGAAAAATTCCTGATCCTTTGTACCTAATGCAGAATGATTTCTCATAAGCGGATTGAACACGCCCAATGCAAGCCATCTTAATGCAAGTTCTTCCGTTGAATTATCTCCAAACCCAACAAGGTCTGCACCTGTGTAAAGATAACCGCACATATTAAGTGACGGTAGCATTTGAAGATTAAGCTTAATATGTGACCACCAAGACTGATTATCACCTGTCCATATTCCTCCGTAACGATGCATACCTATATATGAAGCACGTGAAAACAGCAGAATATTCTTGTCTGGTGCTATCTCCTTAAATGCGTCAGACGCTGATTTCGTCATATTATACCCGTATAGATTATGCACCTTATCGTGGCATATGATCTTTCCGTCAGCATTATGGTACATTGCCGAATAGTCATCTGCACTGTTGGAAAGCCCTAACACCGTATCTTTAAGTCCAAAATAATCGTATATTCCGATATTCTTACCTTTGTACTCTGATATTTTGTCTAATGCTTCATCAAGTCTTTTCTCAGAATAGAATATCGCCGGTTCGTTCATATCGTTCCAGAAACCATCTATCCCTTTGTCTATCAGCGTCTTGTACTTCATTCCAAACCAGTACGATGCCTTACTGTTCAGAAAATCAGGAAAACATACCTTACCCGGCCATACTGCCGATATAAAGTCATTTCCGTCCTTATCCTTACAGAAATATCCGTTATCCCTGCCCTCTGTATATACGTCATAACCTTCCTCTATCTTCACTCCCGCATCTATTATCGGTACAAGATGAATGTGCTGCTGCTTTGCTTTCTCTACAAATTCTTCAAAATCCGGAAACCTCTCCTCATTTATTGTGAAATCCTTGAAGCTATCCATATAATCTATATCAAGATATACAGCATCTATCGGCATTTCATTTTTTCTGTAACCGTCTATTATTTCTTGCACGTCTTTTGATGTATAGTAACTCCAACGGCTTTGCTGAAATCCAAATGCCCAGTACGGTGCTATATAGCTTTTACCTATCAACCTGCGAAAACTTCGTACTATTTCAAGAGGTGTTTCACCTTCAATTAAATAAAGATCATAGTCCTGGGTTTTAACCATTATTTCAAGAGTATCTATATCGCTGTAACCTATATCAAATGTAACTTTATCCGGATAATCTACAAACAATCCGAAAGTTTCTTTGCCATCTACCACGATAAACGGGTGTGCACCATAAAGTGATCTCTTTGTTTCCGTATGCATCGGATCATCAGAACAGTATGTTTCATATATCCAGCCGCGTTTGTTTATTCCCCTTACCGCTTCGCCTAAGCCGTATATCTTATCTTCTTTGCCCATTACATACTTGATTACTTTTTTATCTGTTGAAAACTCTATCTGCAAAGGCAACTCTTCAGATACAGATATTCTTTTTACTACTGCATTCGTTTCAAAAGGATTGCCTATAATATACTTTTTTATATTGTCCATAACTTTCTTACACTCCTTCAATAAATATTGATATAATTATTATAAAAGAAAACGCTATATTTTGCAAGATTACACAAAAAGTTTACAAACGGATTGAAAAGAAAATCTATATGTGTTACAATTTTCAAAGTTAATATTATAAAAGGAGATAATCTATGTCTGAGTTTACTTTGATAAAAAAAGAGGGGCATGCAAGACGTGGTTCTTTTCATACTGTTCACGGTACTGTACAAACACCTGCGTTCATGAATGTTGCTACCTGCGGGGCAATTAAGGGTGCTGTTTCTGCTCTTGATCTAAAAAACATCAAATGCCAGGTTCAGCTTTGCAATACCTATCATTTGCACCTGCGTCCGGGTGATGAAAACGTCAAAAAACTTGGCGGCATACATAAATTTACACGCTTTGACGGCCCTATCCTTACCGATAGCGGCGGCTTTCAGGTTTTTTCTCTTGCAAAGCTCAGAAATATTAAAGAAGAGGGGGTTACCTTTTCTTCTCATATCGATGGGCACAAGATTTTTATGGGCCCTGAGGAGAGTATGCGTATTCAATCAAACTTGGGCTCTACTATCGCTATGGCTTTCGATGAATGTATTGAAAATCCTGCCGAATACGCTTATACAAAAAAAAGCTGCGACAGAACTTTTCGTTGGCTTGTTAGATGTAAAAACGAAATGGACAGACTTTGCAGTCTTGATGATACTATCAATAAAAATCAACTTCTTTTTGGTATTAATCAAGGCAGCACTTATAAAGATCTTAGAATTGAACATATGCAAAGAATTGCTGAACTGAATCTGCCGGGTTACGCTATCGGTGGTCTTGCAGTTGGAGAAAGCGTTGACGCTATGTACGAAACTATAGAAAATGTTGAGCCGTTTATGCCTGAAGATCGCCCAAGATACCTTATGGGTGTTGGTACTCCTGCAAATATTGTTGAAGGCGTTAGACGTGGTATTGATATTTTTGACTGCGTTATGCCTTCCAGAAATGCCCGCCATGCTCATGTGTTTACCTGGGATGGCTGCCGCAATATGCTTAATGCAAAATATGCACTTGATGAAACACCCATAGACACACGCTGTGATTGCCCTGTCTGCAAAAACTTTACACGTGCGTATATACGTCATCTGTTTAAAAGCGGTGAAATGTTAGCTATGCGTTTGGCTGTACTTCATAATCTTTATTTCTATAATAATCTTATGGAGAAAATCAGAGAGGCTCTTGATAATAACAGCTTTGACGATTTTTACAAAGATAGTATTGAGGGTTTATCAAAACGTATTTAATCCAAGTTATATTATGGGAAAATTTAGTTGCATTATCAGTAAGTTTATGCTATAATCAAATTCAGTAAAAAAAACAGAAAGGACGTTTTTTATGGATCAAAGCACAGGACAAATGTTACAGCTTGTCATACCTACAATTCTTATTGTTGTTGCGTTTTACTTTTTACTCATCAGACCTCAGACAAAAAAGCAAAAAGAAGAGGAGGCAATGAGAAGCAACCTTGAGATAGGCGACGAAATCATTACTATCGGTGGTATTGTAGGCAGAGTTGTTAATATTAATGATGACGCTGACACTATGATTATTGAAACAGGTGCAGACAGAACTAAAATTAAGCTCAAAAAATGGGCTCTCTCATCTATTAACAATGAAAAAACAACCACTTCTTCAAAAAAAGAAAAGGAAGAAAAAAAGAAATAATTGTGTTCCCCGACTTCATTTTTAAGTCGGGGACTGTTTTTATATTTTTCTTATCAATTAACATTCATCAATGATTTTTTGCGTTTATTGTGTTATTATTAACTTAGAATAGCAATAAACATTTTATTTCTGACAGAATAACGGAGTTTTAAGATGAACAAAGAGTATTTAATTAATCAACTTAATGAACTTGCTTCTAATTTTAATCTGGATTTCGAAAAAGAAGTATTAAGCCGAATTATCGATTTCTCGCAATTCAAAGTTTATCCAAAAGGTACAACCATTAGAAGTATTGACGATAAAGCCGTAATGGTTGGTATTGTTCTTGACGGACTTGTTCGCTGTTACTATATAGACGGTGACGGAAATGATATTACAAGAGGCTTTATTGTTCCGGGAGGAATGTGCTTAGATGAGGGTATGCTTGGTTACGATAAACACATTTGTATGTGGGAATCAGTTGACGAATCCACTTTGATGCTTTGTGATACTGCTAAATTACACGAACTGATATTTGAAAATAATAATTTAAAAAATATCTGGATAGAACTTCTGGAGAGAGCTTTACGCTACAAAATATATAGAGAAAACCAGTTCCTTACGGAAAATGCTACCGAAAGATATTTGCATTTTAAAAAGCATTATCCGCATCTCAGCAAAAACGTTTCACAAAAACATATTGCTACATACCTGGGAATAACACCGGAATCGTTAAGCAGAATAAAACGTGCCATAAAAGATAACTAATTAATCGAAGCAGTTTGCAATTTTTAACTATGCTATTCTATTTCTTGCTTTTCTCCATTCTCTCATATCAGATTTTTTATACAAAAACACCGCCTATTGTTTTATCATAGACGGTGTTTATATTTTTACTGTTCACTCTCAGCTGATTGTTTCTGCCGCTTAATTACCTTAAGACGTGAGAACTCCTCTCTGTCCTTTTCGTCAAGTGCATCTGTTATATACTTTACTGTGCCCTCAAAGCGTGGTATCATTATGTTTTTCAAAGCATTGGCACGTCGTTGAGTTGTACTTATTGCATTCGCAAGTCTATATACGCTGTTTTCTATCTCTGCAAGCTGTGCTGTTAAATACTTTACTTCCATAAACTTCTGCTGTGCACTGTCTAATATAGAGTTCGTTGTATATAAACCATACTGTAAATCAAGTCCGTTTTTCTCCTCAATTGCAACTATCGGTATCTCTACTCCCATAACACTTCTGTATGACAACGTCAGGGAATCCTCCTCCTCTACCGAACGTGATATCTCATCACAAAAACCTAATGTGATATTTGCTGTTTCCAATGCGCGATACGCTTCGTCATAGGCCTTATCTATCTTTCCTTGTATAGATTTGGACTTCTCTATCAGCGACATCAGCTCTCTGATAAGTATATTCCTTTTCTTGTCAAGAAGTTCATAACCCAGTCGGGATAATTCCAAAGATTTCTTGGAATTCATCAGATTACCTTTGGTAGGTACTGCCTGTACTGCCATTATATCACCTCACGATTATTATTCGGCGGACTTGTAGTATTTATCAAGTATCTTATCATCGACTCGATCAAGTTCACCTCTCGGAAGAAGTCCTAAAAGTTCCCAGCCAAGATCAAGGCTTTGTTCTATTGTGCGGTTCTCCGTAAACTTCTGACTTACAAATCTTGCTTCAAACTGTTCACCAAAAACAATGTATTTTTTATCTATCGGTGATAGCTCCTCCGCACCTATTACAGACGCCAGACTTCTTGCATCTATAACCTTTGCATACGATGAGAATAGCTGGTTTGCAAGTGCCTGATGATCTGATCTTGTGTATCCCTCTCCTATGCCGTCCTTCATTAGTCGTGACAGTGAAGGCAGAATATCTATCGGAGGATAAATTCCCTGTCCTTGCAATCCTCTGTCAAGAACTATCTGTCCTTCGGTTATATATCCCGTAAGATCGGGTACGGGGTGCGTAATGTCATCATTAGGCATTGTTAGTATCGGAATTTGTGTTACACTTCCTTTACTGCCCTTTATCATTCCTGCGCGCTCATACAACGACGCTAGGTCTGAATACAGATAACCCGGATAGCCCTTTCTTCCCGGAATTTCTCCCTTCGATGAACTAAACTCTCTGAGTGCTTCTGCATATGATGTCATATCCGTCATTATTACAAGTACGTGCATATCAAGCTCAAATGCAAGATACTCGGCAACTGTTAGTGCGCATTTTGGTGTAAGTATTCTCTCTATTATCGGATCGTTTGCAAGGTTTAATAGCATTACTACCTTATTCATAACGCCAAATTCTTCAAAGCTTCTTTTGAAGTAGTCTGCTACGTCATTCTTTACACCCATCGCCGCAAATACTACACAGAAACCTTTTCCGTCATCATCTGCAATCTTTGCTTGTCGAACTATCTGTACGGCAAGCTCGTTATGCTTCATTCCTGAACCTGAAAATATCGGTAGTTTCTGCCCTCTGATTAGCGTAATAAGAGTATCTATTGTCGATATTCCGGTGTTGATATAGTTCTTTGGATATACTCTTGATACAGGATTAAGCGGTGTTCCGTTGATATTGGCTTTTTTCTCGGGGTAAATATCTCCAAGCCCGTCTATCGGCTTTCCTGATCCGTTTAGTATTCTTCCTATGATCTCTCTTGACAATGGCATCTCCATTGGCTTGCCTGTAAGTCTTGTTCGTGTGTTTTTTAGTGATATATTTCTCGTACTTTCAAAGACCTGGATTACTACTCTCTCTCCGTCCATCTGTACTATTCTTCCTTGACGAACTGTCCCGTCATCAAGCCTTATGTCAACAATTTCCTCATTGAATGCACCCTTAACTCCGTCAAGAACGATGAGAGAACCGTTTATTTCTTTTACTCCAACATAATCTAAAACCATTCCTGTTCATTCCTTTCTCTAAAAGTGCATTAATTAAATTCTGCTGTCAAGGTTGAGTTAAGTGCTTCATCTATTTCCTTTTCATAATCCTTGAACATTTCAGGCTTATCGTTTGGTATATCATATTTCATCTTTGTCAGCTTATCAAAGATTCCAAGAGATATTATTCTTGAGATAGGTATATTTCTTGTAATAAGCTCCTGAGCTACCTCATGTAGGTGAAGTATAGTCTTCATCATTAGCTGCTGTTTCTCAAGCGGAACATATGTATCGTCCTTATGAAAAGCATTCTGCTGCAAAAATCCTACTCTGATAACTCTTGCTGTTTCTATTATCAGCTTCTGATCATCCGGAAGAACATCTGCTCCGATAAGCTTTACTATTTCCATAAGCTTATTTTCTTCCTGCAATATCGCATTTATCTTTGAGCGGTACTCTATGAATTCACGTCCAAGATTCTTCTCAAACCACGGATCAAGATCTGTAAAATACTCACTGTAACTTGTCATCCAGTTAATTGCCGGATAGTGACGTGCGTATGCAAGCGCTTTATCCAAAGCCCAGAAACATCTTGTAAATCTCTTTGTATTCTGAGTTACCGGCTCTGAGAAATCCGCACCCTGCGGTGATACAGCTCCTATTACCGTTACAGAACCCTCTGTTCCGTTTAGATTCTCTACTCTTGCTGCACGCTCATAGAACTCTGATAATCTTGAAGGCAAATATGCTGGGAAACCTTCCTCAGCAGGCATTTCTTCAAGGCGACCTGATATTTCTCTCAAAGCCTCTGCCCAACGGGAAGTTGAGTCTGCCATAATAGCACAGTGATAACCCATATCTCTGTAATACTCAGCAAGGGTGATTCCTGTATAAATAGACGCTTCTCTTGCTGCAACCGGCATATTGGAGGTGTTTGCTATCAGCACTGTTCTGTCGGTCATCGGTCTGCCTGATTTCGGATCAATCAGCTCTCCAAACTCCTGAAGTACCTGGCTCATCTCGTTACCACGTTCACCACAGCCTACATATACAATAATATCAGCGTCACACCACTTTGCAAGCTGGTGCTGTGTCATCGTCTTTCCTGCTCCGAATCCTCCCGGTACTGCAGCTGTTCCGCCCTTCGATATTGGCAGAAGTGTATCAATAACTCTCTGTCCCGTTATCAGCGGAACATCGGCAGGCATCTTTTGTTTTACAGGACGCGGTGTTCTGATAGGCCACTTCTGACATAATGTAAGATCATGTGTGTTGCCATTACTATCCTTCAATACGGCTACTGTTTGATTTATACTGTACTTGCCGTCTTGCATTACCTTTACTATCTCTCCGCTCAAATTTGGCGGAACCATTACTTTATGTTCTATTATTCTTGTTTCGGGCAAAGTTGCGTATATATCTCCGCCCGTAACCTTATCGCCTTTTTTGACGATTATATGTACATCCCACTTTTTGTTTTCGTCCAGCGGTGATACTGCTGCCCCTCTTGAAATAAACGCTCCCTTTGTGATTGCTTCTATTTCTTTGAGAGGTCGCTCTATACCGTCAAATATATTGTCCATTATTCCCGGGCCTAAGGTTACATTCATCGGCGCACCCGTTCCTATTACCTCATCACCCGGCTTTAGTCCGGTTGTTTCCTCATAAACCTGGATAGTTGTTGCCTTGTCGGTTATCTTTATTACTTCGCCTACAAGCCTTTCCTTGCCTACATAAACCATTTCCATCATAGAAAAAGTACGGCTGTTTTTTACGGTAACGACAGGACCGTTTATTCCGAAAATAACATCTTTATTTTCCAATCGTTTCAGCTCCCTT
>ONAH01000012.1 GCA_900315715.1 uncultured Eubacteriales bacterium | reverse complement strand
TTTTAAATAGATATATTGCATAAAAAAATTGAAACATTTTTCAAGTTGTGGTATAATCTATTTTAGTTATGGGAAGGTTGGTATCAGAAATGCTTTCCGCTTTCTTGTCCATCTCTCTCAGCTAAGGAGGAATATCTATAATGAAAGACGAAACAAAATGCCTGCATTCAGGCTATCACCCAAAAAATTCAGAGCCAAGAGTTGTGCCCATCGTTCAGAGTACAACTTATGTCTATGACTCAACTGCAGAAGTAGCGTCTGTTTTTGACGAACCTACTAAATCCCTCATTTACTCACGTTTTGCTAATCCTACCGTTATGGCAGTAGAAGAGAAAATCGCAGACCTTGAGGGCGGCGTCGGTGCTATGTGTACATCTTCCGGTCAGGCGGCTTCACTTTTGTCTATTCTTAACATCTGTCAGGCGGGCGACAGCTTTATCAGCGTTAGCGAAATATACGGCGGTACGATAAATCTGTTTGCTTTTACTCTCAAAAAGCTTGGTATCGAATGTATTTTCGTTTCTTCCCGTGACGATGACAGTACTATCGAAAAAGCCTTTAAGCCAAATACTAAGGCTGTCTTCGGCGAAACTATCGCTAACCCAGCTCTTACGGTGTTTGATATAGAGAGATTTGCAAACATCGCCCATAAGCATAAGGTTCCGCTTATCGTTGACAATACATTTGCTACCCCCATACTCTGTAAGCCGTTTAAATTCGGTGCGGATATCGTAATTCACTCTACCACTAAGTATATGGACGGACATGCCGTACAGGGCGGAGGCGTTATCGTTGACAGCGGTAACTTTGACTGGACAAACGGCAACTTCCCTGAGCTTTGTACTCCCGATGAGTCGTATCACGGTATTATCTATACGGAAACATACGGCAAGGCTGCTTATATAGTTAAGGCAAGAATGCAGCTTATGCGTGACTTCGGTGCATACCCTGCCGCACATTCTGCGTTCCTGCTCAATCTTGGCCTTGAAACACTCTCCGTAAGAATGAAGAATTACTGTGAGAACGCTATCACCGTTGCAAGCTATCTCAAGGACAATAAGCATATCGAAAGAGTTACTTATCCGGGACTTGAGGGCGATGAAAACTATGAGCTTGCAAAGAAGTATCTGAAGGGTGCAAGCGGAGTTATTTCGTTCGTTATAAAGGGCGGCAGAGATACCGCTATGAAGTTCATGGACTCTCTGAAACTTGCCTCAAACGAAGTACATGTTGCGGATATCCGTACATGCGTTCTTCACCCCGCAAGCGAAACTCACCGTCAGCTTACTGATGAGCAGCTTGTTGCTGCCGGTATTGAGCCGGGTATGGTTCGTTTTTCGGTGGGCCTTGAGAATATTGAGGATATTATTGACGACCTTGATAAGGCTTTTGCTGCTTTGGACGAATAATATAAATATTATAAATACAGCCCCGTCCAAAGCGGCGGGGCTTGTTGATTAATAATTGCAGGTGTTTGATATGAATATTGTTATCCCCGATTTGAAAACAGTGACTAACGGCGATGTGAGTATTGACTGCTTCAATTCTCTTGGTACCGTTACGTCGTACCCGCTGAGCGAAAAAAGTGTTGTATCGCAAAGAGTTAAGGACGCAGACATTATACTGTGCAACAAGACTCCTATGTGCAGGGAAACTCTTGAGGAAGCTAAAAATCTGCGGTATATCGGACTTTTCGCAACAGGATATAATAATATAGACCTTGAATATACAAAGCAGAGAGGTATCACGGTGTGCAACGCTGCCGACTACTCTACTAACGCAGTAGCACAGCATACGTTTGCGCTGATTCTGGAGCATTTTTCGAAGGTGTCACAGTACAGCAGGTTCGTAAATGACGGAGGCTGGATAAAATCAGATGTTTTTTCTCCGATAGTTTACCCGACAGAGGAACTTGCAGGAAAAACTATCGGCATAATTGGAATGGGAAGTATCGGCAAGAAGGTTGCAAAACTTGCGCAGGCGTTTGAGATGAACGTGCTGTATTATTCACGTTCGGACAGCAATACCGATATTGATACTCTGGTGTCGGAAAGCGATATTGTAACGGTACATTGTCCGCTCAACGCTCAGTCACAGCATATGTTTAACAAAGAGATGTTCAATAAGTTTAAGCGCGGAGCGTTTTTTGTGAATACTTCAAGAGGCGGTACTGTTGATGAGAAAGCTTTGAGATATGCCCTTGACAGCTCAATATTGTCGGGTGCGGCGGTAGACGTTCTTGACAAAGAGCCAATGTCGGAAAACTGTCCGCTGATAGGAGCCAAAAACCTTATCATTACACCGCATACCGCATGGGCTGCCGCTCAGACCAGAGAAAGACTTGTGGGTATTGTGTATAATAACCTCAGAATGTTCCTTGAAGGTAAGCCTGTGAATGTGGTGGGAATATGATAACATTATTGTTTTATTTGTAACTTATTGTAACTTATTATTACAACAAGTGATAAACGGATAAATGTTTTGTATAAAATTGACAATAAATTATTTGCAAATTTTCTGTTTGGTCAATAGGAATTTTGGACGTGTTATGCTATAATATATACAAGGAAGATTGTATGATTTTTACGGAACGAACGTTTCCGTACAATAGTAATTGTGCGGTGTTTACATAAATAGCATATCTCCAAAGGAAGTGATTACAATGTACTATGTTGGAATAGATTTGGGCGGCACAAATATTGTTGCAGGCGTTGTTGACGAGAACTATAAGATAATAGCTAAGGCTGATTGTAAGACGGCGGTTCCTCGCCCCGAAAGCGAGATCTGCGATTCAATGGCCTCCGTTACTATGCAGGCTCTTGCAAAAGCTGAGGTTTCACTTGAAGATGTTGAATGGGTAGGTATCGGAGTACCCGGTGCTGTGGATCCTGAAACAGGTGTTATTGAATACTCCGCTAACTTCGGTTTCCATAACTGGAAAATCGTTAAGATGATGGAGGAAAGACTTGGCAAGAAGGTTCTTATTGAGAATGACGCTAATGCGGCAGCTTATGGCGAGTATCTCGCAGGTGCGGCTAAGGGAAGTACAAACGCTGTTGCTATTACTTTAGGCACAGGTGTCGGCGGCGGTATTATTATCGACGGAAAGATTTACAGCGGTTCAAATAAAGCAGGCGCAGAGCTTGGTCATATGGTTATTGTACATAACGGCAGACACTGTAACTGCGGCAGAAACGGTTGCTGGGAGGCTTATGCATCGGCTACCGGTCTGATTAACTTGACTAAAGAGGCTATCGAAAAAGAAAATCCGCTTCAGTCATTTATGCTGAAATCCGTCAACGGCGATGTGTCTAAGGTGAACGGAATTACTGCGTTTAATGCTATGCGTGAGGGCGATAAGGTTGGTACTGCTGTTGTCAAGGAATACATTGGCTACCTTGCAACGGGTATCGTTAATGTTATAAATATTTTTCAGCCTGAT
>ONAH01000016.1 GCA_900315715.1 uncultured Eubacteriales bacterium | reverse complement strand
TGCGAGCTGTTTATAAATCAGCACCGTTTCCGCTCTTTAACAGGAGTGGAGCGGTGCTTCGGTTTTTATAACTTAAGACCAGCTAAGAACAGTTAAATGCGAGTAAGGATAATCCCTGTTTGCCGCATTTTTGTATAAGGCAGTAGAAAGCTATAACTAACCAGTATGAATGTCTCGTGGGATACAGTACGATAAATGGTTAATGGGAATTAATAGCTTTCATCGTTTATGTGTCATATGTTGCGAGATACTGCAAGATATTGCAAGATATTTGGGAAAAACGTAAAAAATTACTTGACGACCTTCATTGAATTAGAGTATAATATACTATATATGTTGATTTTGGGGGTGAGTGAGTTGTGGTGTCGAAAGTGTAATCACGAAACAGGGAATAGTACATGCGAACTTTGTGGTGCTGTTACAGAACCAGTTATTCCTACCGAGGTGTGCTGGTGTGATAGTTGTAATATCCCTGTAATACGAGAAGTTAATGACATACATCTTACGAACTGTCCTATATGCAATAATAAAATACATTATCTTTGTGCAGACTTAAGACCTGTATTCCCCGAGGAAAGACTATTGTTTGAAATTCTTCTCGATACACCGTTTAAATACAAAGAGTGTTCAGTTTGGGCAAACGCTAATCGTTACTACATAAATGGCAAACCTAAAGCAGTAACATCGAAGTTATATCATAAGTACAATTCTGAGTATATTATTGAAAAATTAAGAGGATATAAAAATGAAAATACTTATGATGTGTTTAAGAAATACATTTCTTTATTTATTCATGCAAATACACAGAGAGTTCGTTTAATAATTGCTGAGGCACATGAGTTTATACGCAAAGAAGCTGAAAAATACCCCATCACAAGTGTTGTTATATCTTTTTCAGGTGGAAAGGATTCAACGGTATCAGCAGATTTAGCGGTCAAGGCATTAAGTGAGCCAAGTCTTGTTCATATATTTGGTAATACAACACTTGAAATGCCTACCACTTATGAATACGCTGAACGTTTTCGCAAAAGTAATCCGAAGGCTATCTTTAGAATAGCTGTCAATCGTGAACAGGATTTTGCGAAAGTCTGTGAAGACATTGGTCCTCCTGCACGTATGATGCGTTGGTGTTGTTCTATGTTTAAAACAGGGCCTATTACACGTATATTTAATCGATACTATAGAGATAAAAATATTTTGACATTCTATGGCATACGTCGATGTGAGTCAGTGAGCAGAAGTAAGTATAATCGTGTCGAAGATAATGCTGAATCTGTAAAAATACAGAAACAAAAGGTTGCTGCTCCTATATTCTATTGGACAGATTTAGAGGTGTGGCTTTATATTTTTAGTGAAGGAATTGACTTCAATGATGGATATCGTCTTGGGTATGATCGAATAGGTTGTTGGCTTTGCCCTAACGGTAACGCACGATCTGAGTTTCTCACTTCCATCTACATGCCGGAACAGTATAAGAAGTGGCACGACTTCCTACTTGATTTTGCTACACGCATTGGTAAGCCTGATCCTGATGTCTATGTAGATACTGGTAAATGGAAAGCACGACAAGGAGGAAATGGTGTCAAAGCAGCCGAAGATGTAAAAATTCGTTACACTAATTGTACAACTGAGGAGCACGCTCGTATTTACCGTCTGAATCGTATAATGAATGATGAGTTTCTCAATATGCTTACTCCTTTCGGTATTGTTTCTAAAGAATTAGGAAGAAAATTGTTAAACGAAGTTATTGTTCTTGATGAACGGACAAATACACCCATTATCTCTATTGCACCGTTTGGTCATAGTGATTATGATTATGCTGTCAAGGTCAAAACTATGAATGTTGCAAATCATGATGATTTGCAAAGAATGGTAGGCTATCAAGTTCGTAAATTTAATGCTTGCCGTAAGTGCTTGAAGTGTGAGTCTTTGTGCCGCTTTGGTGCTATTTCTATTTCAAGCGGTGAATATCACATAGATTCTAAAAAATGCAAGCATTGTAAGATGTGTGTTACAGCCAAATATCTTGATGGTGGCTGCTTGATGGATAAGTATCTAAAAACAAAGGAACATAGTTAAGGAAATATATTATGAAATTTAGAGGGCATGAGACTTTCACCATACGAAAAGGATGGTTGAATAAGGGATTAAAGAACATTATGAAAGAACCGGGTGTTTTTTTAGGTGACGGTGGAAATCCTATGGACATACTCGGTATCGGTGCTAACATGGTTAAGTCTTTACGATATTGGCTTACCGCAACACAATTGACAAGTGAGCCGACATTCGGTCACAGAGTGCAGTCAATGACTGAGCAAGGACGTATTATTTTTGAAAATGATCCATATATAAATCCGACTGCATAGGTCGTCTTACCGAAACAATCGATAGGAACGGTAACTCAATTAC
>ONAH01000170.1 GCA_900315715.1 uncultured Eubacteriales bacterium | reverse complement strand
TGATAAAACAGGACGAAAGCTTCCGCCTATAAGCTATTCTCCTGCTCCATTACTCAGGTAAACACTTATTCGGTATATGAAGATTAGTTTTTTTATGGGGCTGTAACGTTTAATGGTATTTTTATATTTCTGAGTTGGAAGGCAGAAATCAGCTCCGCTAATAAACTTATTATTATAGACAAAAAAGAGGTAATTGTTATGGAGAAAGCTTTATGGTTAGGTTTGTTAATTTGTATGATACTTATTTGTATGTACGCAAGTTATAAAACTAAAGGTATGGATTATACGGCAGGTCAAGGCTTTTTTAAAAAAAGCGGCTACTCTATACCTGAGGATAATAAACAAGAGTTTGAAGATTATTCACCATATGATTATGACGATCTTCGCAAATAAATTTTACTATCACTTTTTAATATATTACGCATAACCACCAATATTCAAGAACGGAGCTGTCTAATCTGACCGCTCCGTTCTGCTTTTTTAAAACTTATCGATTTTCAGAATAAAATGGCTTCTTTCAAACTCTATCAAGCCTTCATCCCGTAGTTTGCACAACTCATTTGACAACGCACTTCTATCTACACATAAATACTCCGCAAGCTGTCTGCGTGAGTAGGGTATGTTAAAATCCATGCTTTTCTGTTTCTGTGACTCAAATGATAAATATGATATTATTTTATCTCTCGTCTTTCGCTGAGATAGATGATCTATTTTTAACGAAAGATACATATTTCGGTTTACAAGAATATTTATGATGTTTTTTATCAACTGTTCCTGTACATTGTATTTTTCGCCAAATGGTGTCATTATTATCTGCTTGTCCATCAACATAACCGTACACCCACGTTTTGTAATTGCATTATACGTCACTGCAACATCATCTGATAATGTATGGCTTATACCAAAACACTGCCCCGGTTCTATTTTCATCAAAATGTTGCTGTTGCCCCATGCGTCGTCACGTACCAGAAACATATCTCCATCTAACAGCAAATATAGATTTTTAAGCTTGTCACCGCATGTGTATATCATACTGTCACCTTTGTACTCTTTTATCTTGCCTTGCAGTGTTGTAAATACATCAGCTATATCTTCGTCAGCTATATCGGTGAAAAGCCGTGTTGTTCTTAATAAAGGTAAATATTTCTCAATTAGCAATAAAAAATTCCCTCCTATTTGAGCATTGGTTGTAAAAACAACTGAATTTTCTTTTTTATTATAGTATAATCTAATCATAAAGTCAATATTAATTTGCTTACGAGAAACATTCACATAAAAAGCAACCCTTCAAAACTATTTAGCGCAAGGCAAATCCCCATACTTTCAAAGGTATGGGGATTTGTCTATTATACAAAAATTCTGTATAAAATTTTATATTTATCCGTCCTATTACAAACAAATTACTCAAGCGCTTGGTTATCTTCCGAATAAACAACCCCTACTTCTCTGTAAAAAACTCCCTTTTTATCTCTGAGTGTACACATGAGAACAAAACTTTCAACTTTCATTTCTGCTTTATCTGCTTTTATTTCAGAAATATCTTTATAATACAAAGTCTTTCTCATCATTGTAATATGCGGATTGTATTTCTTTTTATCAAACGGGATATTGTTTTCAACAAAAGACCTGCGTATATCTTCTGCAAGGTTCTGCAAGTCGTCATTCTTTTCTAATCCTGTCCAGAGTACATCTCCGAACTTTCCTATATTACCGTTAAGCTTCAATGTAAACGATTTAAAACGGACTTTCTCCAACGCTTCCATTACAACATTCGGATCGTCGTATTCTCCAATAAAAGCAAGCGTAAGGTGTAAATTATTAACATTCGAATAGCGTCCTCTTACTGAGTTTTCACGAAGTCTGTCCTGCAATTCTGTTACGGCATTTTTTATCTCATCGTTGAGTTTTATCGCCACAAACAGTCGCATAATCCACACCCCTGTCTTACTGATCTTCTGTTTTTTCTATCAGAACTTTAGATATTCTCCTGTCCTCAATTTCCGTAACCGTCAGCGTTATATCACCTATACTGAAAACAGGTCGCTCATCTTGTTCTGGAATTCTTCCTAAATTATCCAGAATAAACGCTGCAAGCGTATCGCAGTCGTCAGGTGCATTGAGCTTTTCTCCGATAAGTTCCTCTACGTCCTCTATCAAGGTTAATCCGTCAACCGAAAATGAATTTACACCCAATTTCTTTATACTCTCATCCTCATCGTCAAACTCATCCTGTATATTGCCCAAAATAGCTTCTACAAGATCCTCAAGTGTAATAAGTCCCTCTGTACCGCCATATTCATCTACTATCATTGCCATTTGTACCTTTTGTTCCGTCATCATCGCAAACAGCTTCTCACAATTCTTGCTCTTGGGTACAAACGGAACGCTTCTCACTATATCACGCAGACAAAACTTCTCGCTCGTATCATCAGGCACAAATCTCAGCAGATCCTTTACATATAGTACACCTATAATATTATCTATATCTTCATGATATACAGGAATTCTTGAATATCCCGTATCTATGGCAAGCTTTACCGTTTCATCAAGCGATGCGGTATCTTCTAATGCCGTAATATTAATTCTGTGAGTCATTATGTCGCTGACTTCTCTGTCTGTAAAGTCAAGTATATTCTCTATTCTGTCACGCTCGTGTTCCTCAATACTTCCGCTCTCTTCTCCCTCGTCTATAAGATCAAGTATCGCTTCTTCTGTAACCTCTCTGCGTTTCAGTCCTAAAAAGTCGGCAAATGACGTTTTATTTCTCTTTTTATCCCTTTTTTCCGAATTATCATCGGACATTCTCAACACTCCCAATTATTTCTATAAGATATATATACACTTAATTTATTGATTTGTCAAGAAGTTTCTGTGTATTGTATCCTGTCCACGCTAACACAATACATAAAGTTTAACCTCGTATCCGAAAGGACACGAGGCTTATTGTTACATATTGGTTTCTTCTGAAATCTCTTCTTTCTTTGTCTTTGTCAATAGTATAATTACTGTTCCTATAACAATAACTATCGTTACCGGTAATCCGCCTTCAAGACCAAACGAACCGCCGTTAATGAGGTCCTTACCTTCTACAATTGACATGTTTATTATGCTGTCAAGTTTGTTCATTCCGCTTACACTAATACCGTACAGATTTCCCTGAACAAAATTCCACAGCGAATGTATCGCACAGGCTCCCCAGATATTTCCTCTTTTAAGAATATATATTCCCATAAATGCTCCGAACAAAGTGATGTTTATAAACGCAATTACAGATATTCCAGGATTTAGCAAGTGTCCACATGCAAACATTAACGACGATACAATTACTGCAACTGCAACAGGCGATCTTCTTGTCACTGATACCATAAGATAGCCTCTGAAAACAGTTTCTTCGCTCATGCCCTGTATTAAGAATCCAAGTAAATACAAGAGTATCATTCCAACGTTAAGAGGCTTTGATATTCCTTCAAACTTGAGTCCGCCTGTTATCAGACAGATACCCACACACACTGTGAATATTCCTATTCCGATTCCTACTCCGACAAGATACTCTTTAACTGCACCGCTTTTTCTAAATCCCATTGACGACAGCTTTCTTTTCTCTATAAATCGACAAAAAACCATTACCAGTATAGTAGTTATGCCCGTTGTAAGCAATGTCGGTAAGACAAGGTTTGAACTGAGACCCATTCCCAGATCCGTTACAGCTACCTTGTATTCGTTTACGGTAATTTCACCGTTGCTCAACTGCTGTGTAAGTGCAATATATTGCTCATTTGACATCAAAGAAACCGTCTCTGATACACCAATCGGCAATGTAGATACTATATTAACCACAAGTAATACAACGATAAAAATCAATATCTCAACTATTACATTATGACCATTGGGTTTTAAAGGCTCTGTTACAACCTCATCTTTTTTTATTATACCCTGTTTTGCTTCATCAAGCATTTTTGTTCTTTGAAATAAGCTTTTCATCTTATATCTCCCTATCTTGCAAACATAATTTTCTCACTGTTAAACATCTTTCTGAGTATCAGCATACCCATTGCTGATACTACTACATTTACACCTGCCGATACCGCTATATTTACCGCACTTGCACTTCTTGCAAAAATTCCTATAAGGCTCTGCACCGAATTAAGTATCGGAATAAAATACCAGTAAATCTCAGTCTTTGCCTCAGATGAATACATCGATGATAAACCCGCAAACAATACTAACAGCATTACGGGCAGTACAAGTGTTGACGCTTCTTTGACAGTCTTTGCATACGCCGACAGTACTGATATTATTGTGATAAACAAAATTACGGTAGATAGTATTATTACAATTAGTCCTGCATAGTCTCCTGCTGTATATGCGGAAAGCGATATTGACATTCCCTCTCCGCTATCCATAACATCTCCCATAAACGAAGGCATTGAGAGTATCGTTCCGACACAGCTTGATATTCCTCCCAGAAGTGCCATAACCGACAGTGCAAGCACCTTTCCTAAGGCTATTTGTCCTCTTGGAACAGGCGTGAGGAGCATCGCCGCAAACGTTCCTCTCTCCTTTTCTCCCGCTATGCTTTCAGGTGCTATCGCCATACAGCTTGAATATATCAGCATTAACAAAACCATTGGTAGTATTGAGGCGAAAAGCGTACCCGTTGTGTCCTCATTCGTTGCAACGTCATACACAATATTATCCTCATCTGGATTGATATCAAACACGTTGCTTATACCTTGCTCCATCTCATCCAATAGTACTGTCATTTTGTTGAATGCCGCCGATGATACAATATTTGAAGAATAATAATATATCTCAACCGACGGTATCTCTCTGTCCTTCTGTCCGAAAGTCGCTATACTTTCGTCAAAGTTCTCAGGAAACACTACAAGTAAATCTGCTTCCTTTGACTTAAGTTTACTTCTTGTACCGTCTATTTCGTCCGCCGATATCTCTTTTACATCAAAATTGCTTTCTTTAACAAGCTTTGAAACAGCGACGGGCATATTCACTACATATGTATCATACTGCTTATCTACGCTATCCTTGAGTAATGACGACATGGAATTTCCCATAATACTGTACATTATGAATACCATCAGTCCGGGCAGTATAACAGTTGTAAAGAAAAGTCGCTTATCTCCTAAAAACCTTGCCATTTCTTTCTTGAAAACTACAAGAGTTCCGTTTTTCATATATTCCCACCCTTTCTCTGAGAATACAGTTCAAAAAACAGATCCTCAAGATTTTTCTCTTTTGTCAGTTCATCTATCCTGTCACATAATACCATCTCTCCGTCTATAATGATCCCTGCCCTGTCGCATATTTTTTCCACAAGGCTGAATATATGTGTGGAAACAATTATCGTCTTTCCCTGGGCTTTGAGTTCAAGAAGATAATCAGTAACTACTTTTGCGGTAATTACGTCAAGTCCGTTTGTAGGCTCATCAAAGATTATTATATCGGGATCATGTGCAACGGATACTACAAGAGATGTTTTCTGTTTCATACCTGTTGAAAGGTTAGCTGTTTTTACTTCGGCAAACTTATCTATTCCAAATTTCACAAACAACTTTTCCTTACGCTTGTCACGCACATCATTAGGTATCTTGTGCATATCAGAGAAAAAATCATATAAAAAATTCGGTGTGAAAAAATCCTCCAGCTTTAATTCGCTTGTAAGAAAACCCATTTTCTCACGCACTTTTTCAGGCTCTTTCACTACGCTTATTCCGTCGATAAAAGCGTCGCCGCTATCCGGCTTTATCAGCGTTGCAAGCATTCTTAATGTTGTTGTCTTTCCTGCTCCGTTTGGTCCCAAGAGCCCGAAAATTTCTCCTTCGTATGCAGAAAAAGACAATCCGCTCACTGCTATTTTAATTTTGGCATCGGTGTTTTCAAGCTTCTGCTGTTTTTTCGACAGCTTAAAGCTTTTTGTCAGTCCATCTACCTTTAAGACTTCTTTCATCATTATCCTCCTCCGACCGTATATTTGCAGTATATACATATGTAGAATTTTTGTCAATAGGCAACGATTATTTTTCCATATTTATTTTAATAATCGTCTATAAACCAAATACATTCTGTCACACAAGCAATTCGCAAAATATCATTCATACTTTCTGCTTTATTTTTTTGCTCCAAGAACGCACAAGATCCAGTGTTTTCCAGTAAAAAGCTCATCGCCACAACATCAAACTAAAAAGCGGTGTAAAGGAATATCCTTTTACACCGCTAATCGTCAAATTGCAGTTAAATATTAGTCTTTTTTCTCTATGCTGATTGTTTTCTTTGGTGCATTAAATTCTGCGTTATCGGGTACTGGTATCTGCATTGGCTGCGCTGTTGAAGCAACAGGCACATCAGGAATAACCGGTGCAGCAGGAGCAGCCGGAACAACAGGAGCAGCGTTCATTGTTGTGTCAAAGCCGGGAGTAGTAAACGAACCGTTATCCGGGGTAAGTGCACCGCCCAAAGGCTGACGCTGTATCTCAGGCATTTTGCTTCCGCAGATATTGCAGAATGCAGCACCAAATGCTACTGCATTACCGCACTGTGGACATACATTTCCATCAGGTGCAGCAGGCATCGGTGCGTCTGCCGGCATCTTTGTACCGCATGAATTACAGAACAGAGAGCCGTTTGCAACCTCTGCGTTGCACTTAGGACAATTTCTCACACCTGTAACTGTTCTGAGCTGCTCTCTTAAGCCCTCAATTCTTGTATAAGCGTCTTTGATACTGAGTATCTGATCCTTATACTCTGCGTTTGGGTTATCCTTGTTTGCCTCATAGTAGTTCTTTCCGATTATCTGGAAAAAGCTGTTAAGCTGTCTTTCCTCATCTGAAATTTTTGCGTTAATTCTGGTCTTTTCTGCAAACACCTTTGTCTGAGATGCTGCCTCCTGACCTACCATTGAGAGTTTTTTTGTCAAATCATTAAAAAAAGCCATAATCTATACCTCATTCTTTTTTATATTTTCGGTAAACACCGAACCTTGATCTACTGTAATTTTATTTTATCACATCTTGCTGGCTTATACAATAAAAATAAGTTTAAGCAAAGATTAAAATTTAATTAAATTATGTAAGAGGGAATATTTTATAATAGTTATTCATATCTGTGAACTTCTCATAAAATAACTTATCGGTTGACACTTCTATTTCAAGCTTTGTCTTATTAAGGCGGTTTACTATTCTACAAAGTCGCTCTGCCTTATCGGCGGAAAATCCCTCATACTTGAAATACGCCAGCGTTATATGCGGTGTTAGCGGATACGGCAACGCCCTTACGCAGTCTGCTATGCCATACAATGCGATAAGGTTTTCGTAATCTTCACGTGTCTTTGGCTTTAGAGCAAGTACAATCGTAACTCCGACCATATTTATACAGTAATTTGTTTCAAAGCGAATTGTACTTTTACCGATTTTTCCCGACTGTGCATATTTCAGCAGTATGATCTCATTTCGGAACATATCTTCTCCTATGTCTGATACATTGCTGGAATTACTCAGATCGTGCAAAGTAATATGCAAAGCGTCGTTTTTCAGTCTTTCGCTAAAACAGTCACCTGCTTCTCTGTATAAGGCGTCAATCATTCCTCCTGCCTGAGCCTTTATTTCATCGGATAATTCAAATATTACGGTATCTCCGTAAAAAGGTCTAAACTTGTTGAATATATCTACCTTATATTTAAGTGATGGATTTATCGAAAAATATTCGTTTGGCAGTGTAAATACAGGCTGTTCAAATTCGTCTATTCTTCTGAGAAACTGTTCATAATTCTCCATAGATTAACCTCCTTTTCTTAAACTTACATTAGCATTATCATACCATTATTTCTTGAAATATACTAATTTCTCTTTAGCCTTGAGGGAAGTTTCTTTGATATCCTGATAAGATCTTCGTCTAATATTACATTATATAAATGCGGATCAAGTACTAAACGTGTGCAGTCTTTGTTCGCTTCTAAAAGTTCAAGACAGTTTTCATAGGGCATATTCACTAATGATGCACCCTTCAAATACTCTTGTCTTGCGTTTTCCTTTCTTGTATATACGGGCATATACACAAACCCGTCTGCACCTTTATAAAACTGCGGCTTTATTATAATAGAGCTTTTTGCAGGAAACATAACGGAATTAGCCTTGTTTCCCTCCATATTTATATTTTCGGCATTAGCTGTAACGTTTGCAGGTACAAACAGATTAGAGTCTTTTAAGCAGCTCAAAAGAGAAAACATATTCTCCTTGTTTCTGTTGTTAATAAATCTTACGACAAACCCGCACAGCACCTCTCCGCTTGCAAGCATTTCAGGCGTTACGGTAAATCCCTTTGCTGATGAGCCATTGCTGTTCCCGGAAGAACCGTTTACATTAGCTTTCATACATTTTTCTCCATATTCTGTAATTTTCTCACTATCATTATAAATAAATTTAAGACTTCTGTCAATGAATTTTTTATAATAACAAAACAAATATTTTTTATAATTTGCAATCAGCGTCTTTTTTCCGAATTTAAACTAATGATTTTTGCTTATTTCATCGTTTATGTTTGTTTCGTTTATTTTTGGCTGTTTTTCTGAAATTATGCGCTTAAACCTTATGAAGTAAAAAATACTTTCACTCTCCGTTGCGTTTTTTTTCAGATTATGGTAAAATCTACTTGATAATACTTATGAAAGGAGTTTTATTATGAAAAAACAATTTCTGGAAGTCGGTCAGATTGTAAATACACACGGTCTTAAAGGCGAAATGCGTGTAGATCCTTGGTGCGACGGCCCCGAATTTATATGCATGTTCAAAAAACTATACCTTAAAAACGGCGATATTCTCACAATTACTAAGTCACGTGTACAGAAAAATGTTGCTGTGATAAAAGTTCATGGTATCGACAGTATCGAACAAGCTGACAAACTCAGAAAAACGGTGCTTTATATTGACAGAAATGACGTCGAACTTGATGACGACGTTTTCTTTGTACAGGATATTTTAGGATGTACTGTTACCGATGCAGATACTAAAAAAGTTTACGGCACTGTCACCGACATTATCAAAACAGGCGCTAACGACGTATATCAGATAACAGACGAAAACGGAAAAAACTTTCTTATCCCTGTTATTGACGATGTTGTAATCTCTACTGATATCGAAGAGGGGTTAATTGAGATACGTCCGCTGAAAGGAATTTTTGACGATGAGGATTGATATTATTACCTTGTTCCCCGAAATGTGCGAAGCTGTTTTGAGCGAAAGTATCATCGGCAGAGCACGAAAAAGCGGTGCTGTCGAAATAGAGTGTCACCAACTCAGAGATTTTGCTTTCGATAAGCACAGGCGTGTTGACGACGCTCCTTATGGCGGCGGTATGGGTATGCTTATGATGGCTGAGCCTATTGCACTTTGCTTTGAGAATATTTGCAAAAAAACAAACTCCCGTCCGCATTTTGTCTATATGTCACCTCAGGGAAAAACACTCACTCAGCAAAGACTTAAGGAACTTGCCACCCTTGAAAACGTTTGTATCCTTTGCGGTCATTATGAGGGCGTTGACGAAAGGCTTATCGAAGAATATATCGATGAGGAAATCTCTATCGGCAACTATGTCCTGACCGGCGGCGAACTCCCCGCACTGGTACTTGCCGACTCACTTTCACGCATGATTCCGGGCGTTCTGTCAGACAGCGAATGCTTTGAGCTGGAAAGCCACTATAATTCCCTGCTTGAATATCCACAATATACACGTCCGTCCGTATGGCATGGCAGAGAAGTTCCACCTGTACTTATGAGCGGTCATCATAAAAATGTTGAGGACTTCAGACGGGAACAATCAATTATTAGAACAGCTCAAAAAAGACCCGATTTACTTGAGAATGCAGATCTTACCGACAAAGAACGGAAATTAGCTGAGTCTGTAATATTCACTGAGTACAAAAAGTAAAATAATTATTATAAAAGATGCACAAAGAACGCGTTTTCAGTTCGTTTTCTAATGTTCATCAATCCAAAGTTAAAAATAACTGTTGACGATAGATTTTGATGTGATATAATATATGTAATAAGTTTTACGCTAAGTAATGGGCTTCATTATTAAATTTTCTAAGAGAGAGGGATAACAATGAGTGTTAAGGAAGTTTTGGTAGAAAATCAGGTAGGCCTGCACGCACGTCCGGCAACATTCTTTATTCAGAAAGCTAACGAATATAAGGCATCTATTTGGGTTGAGAAAGAGGAAAGACGTGTTAATGCGAAGAGCTTGTTGGGTGTGCTTTCACTGGGTATTGTCGGTGGCACAACAATCAAGATCATTGCTGACGGCGCAGACGAGACTGAGGCTGTTGACAGCTTGGTAGAACTTGTAAAGTCAGGATTCGCATCGTAATTTTATACGTTTTTGCAGTTTGATGTACTGATATGGTTCATAATGCTTTGATCTTTTGTTCTCAGCAAAATGGATCAAAATAACATATTCTAATCATAAAGCATCGACTCTGTCGGTGCTTTTTTGTTTAAGGAGATTTTTAATATGAATCCAAAAATGAAGGAACTGCGTGAAAAATCTATGAAACTGCCTCTCCAGCCCGGTGTGTATATTATGCACAATGCTAAAAAAGAGATTATTTATATCGGAAAGGCTAAAGCGTTGAAAAACAGAGTAAGCCAGTATTTTGGTTCTCAGAAAAACCATCCCACTAAAGTCAGACGTATGGTTGACAACGTTGATTACTTTGAGTATATCATTACCGACAGCGAATTTGAGGCTTTGGTTTTGGAAGCAAGCCTTATTAAACAACATAAACCAAGATATAATATTCTTTTAAAGGACGATAAGGGTTACAGCTATATAAAAATTTCCAAGGAGGATTATCCGCGTATATCTGAGGCTAAAAAACCTGATGATATGGGTGAGTATATCGGACCTTATACAAGTTCATATTATGTAAAAAATGCGGTTGACCAGGCTCTCAAAATCTTCCGTCTGCCTGACTGTTCCAGAAAATTCCCGGAGGATTTCGGAAAAGGCAGACCATGTTTGAATTACCATATAAAACAGTGCTGCGGTTTATGTAGGGGAAAAATATCCAAAGAGGAGTATCTTGATACAGTCCGTCAGGCAGTGGATTTTTTGAAAAAAGGTACGTCTTACTCTATAAAAGAACTTGAAAGTGAAATGCTTGAAGCATCGGAAAATCTTGAGTTTGAAAAAGCGGCAAGAATTCGTGACAGAATTACAGCTGTAAAACGTATGAGCGACAGACAGAAAGTTGTTGAGTCTAAGATTCGTGAACAGGACGTTATCGCACTGTTTAGCGACGGTACAGACGGGTGCTTCCAGGTGTTCAGATATACCGGCGGCATGCTGTTCGACAGAGAAACGTTCCTTATTAAAGATCTTGGCGATGAGGACACTGCATACAGTGAGTTTATCCTCCAGTATTACGCTATGCGTGACAATATCCCCCCTCAGGTCACTACCGACAGAGAAATAGATGACAAGGAGAATATCGAACTCTGGCTTGAAAGCAAGGCTAAAAGAAAAGTTAAGATGTTTACTCCCCAAAAGGGCGAACGAAACCAGCTTGTAACTATGTGCAAAAATAATGCCGCAGAGGTTCTTGCACAGAGCAAAAACAGTCAGGGCAAACAGTATTCTGTTCTAAAAGAGTTGGGCGACCTTCTGGGACTGAAAAAAGTTCCCGTATATATTGAATCTTATGATATTTCAAACCTTGCCGGAACTGAAAATGTTGCGGGAATGATAGTGTTCGAAAACGGAAAACCTCTTAAGTCCGCTTACAGAAAATTTAAAATAAAGTCATTTGAAGGTCAGGACGATTTTGCCTCCATGAACGAAGTGCTCACAAGAAGATTTGAAGAATACCACAAACTAAAAGACTCAGGAGAAGGTTTCGGCAGATTGCCCGATCTGATATTGCTTGACGGAGGAAAAGGTCAGATTTCTGCTGTAAAACCTGTTCTTAAAGCTGCAAATGTTGATGTTCCGCTGTTCGGAATGGTAAAGGACGACAAACATAAAACCAGAGCCATTACCGACGGACAAGGGGAAATAGAACTTAAATCCATTCGAAGCTGCTTTACCCTTGTTTCTCAGATACAAGATGAGGTGCACCGCTTTGCGATTGGATATCATCATCAGAGAAGAAGCAAAAATACATTCAAAAGCTCTCTTACCGATATTGAAGGAATCGGTACAACCAGAGCTAAGAATTTACTCAAACATTTTGGCTCAATAAAAAATATCAAAGAAGCCGAACTTGAGGAACTTGAAAATGCTCCAACTATGACAAAAAATGCTGCTCAGGCAGTGTATAGTTACTTTCATAACAATGATTGAGTGCGTTTTTTCGAAAATATTTCAAATAAATTACAAAAAAGTTAAAAAACTAATTAAAAAAGGTTGACAAATTGGTAACAATAATGTTATAATTCAAAACAGATAGATTTTGGAGGTTCTTATGCGAGTTATTACAGGTTCTGCACGAGGCAGAAAATTAGAACAGCTTTCAGGCGATGATGTTCGTCCTACAACAGACAGAGTTAAGGAGGCTGTGTTCAGTATCATACAGTTCGATATCGAAGGCAGACGGTTTCTTGATTTGTTTGCAGGTTCAGGTCAGATGGGCATTGAAGCACTCAGCAGAGGTGCGGCAGAAGCTGTTTTCGTGGATAACAGACGTGAATCTATTGAGATTGTCAAAAGAAACTTAGCTTCTACAAAGCTTATCCACGGTAAAGTAATACAGTCCGACTCCATAAGCTTTCTGAATACCAGTCGAGGTACATTTGACTTTATATTCCTTGATCCGCCATACGGCACAGGTCTTTTGCAGTCGGCTCTTTCAAAAGCAGAAAAATCTATGAACAAAACCGGGCTTATTATCTGTGAATACCCTATCGGAGAAGATCTTCCGGAAAAACTCTCCGATTTTGTAAGATACAGAGATTATAAGTACGGAAAAATCGGCATTACTACGTACTGCCACAGTGAGTTCGCCGATTAAGTTATTATATTTCCAAAGGGAGGTGTGTTATGCGTACAGTCATTTGTCCGGGAAGCTTTGACCCTGTTACACTGGGGCACGTTGATATTATCAAGCGAGCGGCAAATACGTTTGACAAGGTTATAGTTGCGGTATTCGTTAACAAAGCGAAAACACCTTGTTTTTCGATCGAAGAACGTATGCACCTTCTGAACATGGCTCTTGACGGAATTGAAAACGTCGAAGTGGTTGCGTGTGAAGGACTGCTTGCCGATTACGCAAGAGAAAGAAACGCCACTGCGGTAGTTAAGGGACTGCGTGCCGTATCTGACTTTGAGTATGAATTTCAGATGGCACTTACCAATAAAATGCTCAATCCCGAATTGGAAACAATATTCTTTATGTCACGTGCAGAGAATATGTATCTGAGTTCGAGCATTGTAAAAAATGTTGCAAGTTTTGGGGGAAACATCAGGGACTTTGTGCCTGAGTGTATTCACGACGAAATCCGTAACAGATTATGTGGAGGAGGAAATAAAAATGAAAGTTGACGATTTACTTGATGATCTCAGCGATTTGCTGGACGATGCTAAGGATTTGCCTGTTGTTAACAAGGCTATGGTGGATAAGGCTCAGATCGCCGATATTATTGACGAAATCAGAAAAAATCTGCCTGTAGAAACACGTCAGGCTAAGGCAATAGTTGCCGACAGAGCTAAGATCATTAACGATGCAAAGGCTGAGGCTGACGCTATTATTAGCGTTGCTGAGAAAAAACGCAACGAAATGCTTGATCAGGATAAGCTTGTTATGCAGGCTAAAGTTGAGGCAAAGCGCATAGTATCAGAAGCTAACGTTACTGCTCAGAAAGTCAGAAACGCTACAAGCCACTACATCGACGAGATCCTTACTAAAACCGACGAACTGCTTACATCAAACCTTGAGGACTTCAAGCGAAAGAAAGCAGCTCTTGAAAAGGCTAAAAAACCTAGAAAAGCTCCAAATGAGGGCGACGCTGCTCAACCCAACAACAGCGAAGAATAATAATTAATATAATAAAAGCCTGCAACGGAATTATATTTCCATGCAGGCTTTTTTGTTAATCCTTTTTTACATATGCATAAGTGAGAATATTTCCTCAATATCCTCCGGCTCTATTGTAAGCGGCTTGCAAAGGTGTTCTCTTAAATATACCTTATAAGATCCCTCTTTCGCTTTCTTTGTCATTTCCTCAACAATAGTTTTCTGGTCAAGATCATCAACCATAGTGTATGTACCGTCTTCTTCAAAATTCATTCTTCCTGCCATATTGTTCTCTGCAAGGAATATGGATTCAACTATTTTTCCGTCGTCTTTAGCAAGCGAAATCTGATACTTCGACTTTAGCATAACATATGTAAGATTTGTAAAATTATAACTTTCCATAATGCCCATCTGCTCAAAGCGTTTCTTGCTGTCCTTAACAACTTTATCAAACATGAAGCTTGGTTTCCACTTAAAAACGTTTTCCACTCCCTGTGGCAATATCGTCGAAACTCCCATGAACGGTACTGTTCCGTTGTTCATCATTACTGCTAGACCTATGATTTCTTCTGCTGTGAATTTAATATCCAAAACATTCACCTCTTTACAAAAATAAACAATTCCCTAAAATAAAACTGTGCAAATATATTAACACATTATTATATTAATACATCATCATTTTATCACAAAACTGCAAAAAAATCTATTACAAATGATGATTTTAACCATTTTGTTATAATATCAACAATAATTATTATACAAAACGACGCTAAATATGTAATGTGTTACAAATAAAATAATACTGCTCTTAAATTAGCCTTAACTATATTCGTTACAAGAACTACTGCTGCTTGTTTTCCAGATACTCCTCAAGGCACATACCGCTTTCGTATATCTCAGCGGCACACTCCTCCCCCACATATCTGTAATGCCATGGCTCATAGTTTATGCCCGTAATACTCTCCTTACCCTCCGGATATCTTAATATAAAACCATACTGATAAGCATTTTCCGCAAGCCAGCCATAAACCTCCTCTGTGGTTGAATACTCAATATCCGGGTTGATGTCAAGCGCAAGTCCTATTTCATGCTCACTTGTGCCCGGTATTGCAACATACTCCTCTGCCATTCTTTTAGCGGTTTTTTCGTCATATCCTTCAGCAATATATGCATCTATGTAGCTTTGCATCATCGCAACCTGATCATCATGCGATCTGTAAGCCTCAGTCACAACAGGATATATTCCCAGACTCCTTGCATCATCAAACATCTTCTGAAGCGCATTGTATATCCTTATATCTATCTGGTTTCCGCTGTCCAGTGTGAAAGTTTCAAATGTGTAGTCATCCGGAATCACGTTCCATCTGTTGACAAGAATTTGCTCCCACACTCCGTCATACGGTATTACAATATGATTCGTGTTATCGCTGTCTGTCGTTACCTTTTCAGAACTGCTTATATCCGTTTCAGTTGTATCGCTTTGTGTATCGCTTTCGCTGTCTGTTTGTACATTATCTGTACTTATATTTTGTGACAGTACGGAATAAACCTCACTCTCATCGGATTCTGCAAGCTCACTGTCAGTTTGAGTTGTATCAACCGAATATGTATCTTCGGAACTTACAGTATCACGAATCGGTTCTGTATTCAAATTGTTTAGCATTAAATTGAACCCCAAAACCGCTATGAAACCAATAACGGCTGTACTAATTATAGCTGTTATAAATTTTCGTTTCACATTCATTCTCCTTTAAACCTTGGTTGTATGTGTCAATAATAACACTGATTTTAAGTTTTTTCAACCCCCATATCCCATTTACCGATGTTCGTCTGACGTCACAATTCACCTTATTTCCAAAACTTATTCCGATTTCTGTCGCTTAAGTTTGTAGATACATACATAAATATCACGCAATATTTATATATTATGCCATACATCATCAAATCGCAATATGTGCACACCCTCACGGGCGTTTCACGGGCGTAATTATGAATTCAACTATAGAAAATGTTGATTATCATTTGATTTTTTAAGTCAAGACAATATTTTTTAAAAAAAACGCTTGACAAACGCTTTACAATCCATTATAATAATGAATTGTACTAAAATAGCGGATAGTACGCTATCGGCAATTTAAGTTTGAAAAATTATGTATGTTTTAACTATACATCAACGTCATACCACCTGCATTATTGTTAAATAATACAATTTTTCATTTAGGTATAACCTGAACACATAAGCCTCAGGAACGTATAATTTTATTAGAATAGGAGTTGACTTAAAGCCTATGGTGAATGTAAAACCTGTTGAACTGGGTAAAACAACCCGTATGAGCTTCGGTAAGATTGATGAAGTTATTGATATGCCTAATCTTATCGAAATCCAGAAACAGTCCTTTGAGTGGTTTATGAAGGTAGGTCTCAAAGAAGTGCTGAAGGATATTTCGGGTATTAAAAACCACTCCGGTACCCTGATACTTAACTTCACAGACTATTCCATTGACACCAAGAACCTCAAGCGCACTGTTATTCAGTGCAAGGAGCGTGACGCTACGTATTCCGCTTCTCTCTTCGTCAGAGCTCAGCTTATCAACAAAGAGAGAAAAGAAGACGATGAGGATTCAATCGGCAAGCCTGATGTTCCAAGAACTGACTCTATTATAGAAAACAACATCTATATGGGTGAGCTTCCGTTAATGACTGCAAGCGGTACTTTTGTTATTAACGGTGCGGAACGTGTAATTGTATCTCAGCTTGTAAGAAGTCCCGGCGTTTACTACAAAATGGATCATGACAAGACAGGTAAAGAGCTTTTCTCATCTACCGTAATCCCTAACCGTGGTGCATGGCTTGAATATGAAAACGACGTCAACGATGTTTTCTATGTTAGAATAGATAAAAACAGAAAAATCCCCGTTACCACATTTATTCGTGCTCTGGGTCTTGGTACTGACGATGAGATCATTGAGTATTTTGGCGACGACGCAAGAATTAGAGCTACTATCGCAAAAGACGGCTGCAGCTCTGTTGAAGAAGGTCTTAAAGAAGTTTATAAGAAGCTTCGCCCAAGTGAACCTCCGACGGTTGAAAGTGCACAGACACACATTAACAACCTTTTCTTCGATACAAGAAGATATGATATGTCCAGAGTGGGCAGATACAAATACAACAAAAAGCTGGGTATAGCAAGCAGAATTGCAGGACAGTATGCTGCTGAGGCTATTATCGCTCTCAGAGATAATAAAGAAGTTGCTGCAGGCGAAGTTCTTGCTATGCCGGGCGAATTGATTACAAGAGAAAAAGCTCTTCAGATCGAAAATGCAGGTATTGATGTAGCTTTTGTTTATCGTGAGGGCAACCCGGATAATGTTATAAAGGTTATCTCTAACGGTATGGTTGATCTTACAAAATACGTAGATTTTGACATCAAGGAATGTGATATCGACGAAAAAGTACGTTTCTCCATACTCAGTGAGATTCTTGATCAGGGACTTAACGGCGATGAACTTAAAGAAGAAATTAAGAGACGCCGTGCAGATCTCGTTCCCAATACAATTACAGTAGTTGATATTTTCGCTTCTATTAACTATATGAACAACCTGGCAGAGGGTATCGGTACAACCGATGATATCGACCACCTGGGTAACCGTCGTATCCGCTGCGTAGGCGAACTTCTCCAGAATCAGTTCAGAATCGGTTTTACAAGACTGGAAAGAGTAGTTCGTGAAAGAATGACTCTTCAGGCTCAGGAAGCTCTTTCTCCGACTACACTCGTTAACAGCCGTCCCGTAACCGCTGCTATTAAGGAATTCTTCGGTTCATCTCCGCTGTCACAGTTCATGGATCAGAATAACCCGCTTGCAGAACTTACTCACAAAAGACGTCTTTCCGCACTCGGCCCCGGCGGTCTTTCAAGAGATCGTGCTGGATTTGAGGTTCGTGACGTTCATTACAGCCACTACGGACGTATGTGCCCTATCGAAACTCCTGAAGGTCCTAATATCGGACTTATCTCCTATCTTGCTACATTCGCAAGAATTAATTCATATGGCTTCATTGAAGCTCCTTTCAGAAAGATCGATAAGGAAACCGGTGTCGTTACTGACGAAGTTGTATATATGACCGCCGATATGGAGGACGAATACATCGTTGCTCAGGCAAACGAACCTCTTGATGAAAACCACCGCTTTGTAAACGCTAAAGTACACGGTCGTTACAGAGATGAGTTCGTTGAGCTTGCCGCTTCACGTTTTGATTACATGGACGTTTCTCCACGAATGGTTGTATCTGTTGCTACCGCAATGATTCCGTTCCTTGAGAACGACGACGCTAACCGTGCGCTCATGGGTTCAAACATGCAGCGTCAGGCTGTTCCGCTCCTTGTTACCGAAGCTCCTATCGTTGGTACAGGTATGGAGTATAAAGCAGGTGTTGACTCGGGTATCTGTCTGCTCGCTGAGGACGACGGTATCGTTAAGAGCGTCAGCGCGGATCTTATTACTATTACATATGATTCAAAAGATCCTAACAGTACCGGCAGAACTGTTGAACATGAAGTAACTAAGTTCCTGCGTTCAAACCAGGGTACTTGTATTAATCAGATCCCGATAGTCGAAGTAGGTCAGCGTGTTAAGAAGGGCGACGTTATTGCTGACGGTCCCGCAACAAAGAACGGAGAAATCTCTCTCGGAAAGAATGCCCTTATCGGCTTTATGACATGGGAAGGCTACAACTATGAGGACGCCGTACTTCTGAACGAAAAGATGGTACGTGACGATTATTATACATCTATACATATCGAAGAATATGAAACAGAAGCAAGAGAAACTAAACTCGGTCCTGAGGAAATTACCAGAGATATCCCTAATACCGGTGACGATATGCTCAGAAACCTTGACGAAAACGGTATTATCCGTATCGGTGCTGAAGTTAAAACCGGCGATATTCTTGTTGGTAAGGTTACTCCAAAGGGCGAAACTGAGCTTACTGCAGAAGAAAGACTCCTTCGTGCTATTTTCGGTGAAAAAGCAAGAGAAGTCAGAGATACTTCTCTGCGTGTTCCACATGGTGAGTGCGGTACAGTTGTTGACGTAAAGGTGTTTACAAGAGAAAACAGCGACGAACTTACACCGGGCGTTACTAAGGTCGTTCGCTGCTACCTTGCTCAAAAGAGAAAAATTAGTGTCGGCGATAAGATGGCAGGCCGTCACGGAAACAAGGGTGTTGTATCCAGAATACTCCCACAGGAAGATATGCCATTCCTGCCTGACGGTACTCCGCTTGATATCGTACTTAATCCGTTGGGCGTACCTTCGCGTATGAACATCGGACAGGTACTTGAAGTGCACCTTGGCTACGCCGCTAAAGCTCTTGGCTGGAAGATAATGACAAGCGTATTTGACGGCGCACATGAACAGGATATTTTTGCAATATATAAGGATCTTGCCGAAAAAGCAAAGAACAGAGAACTTCCTCCTCCGGAATCTCCGAAGTTTATTGACTTTACGGAATGTTTCGATAAAAACGGAATTTCTATGGAATGTAAAACAAGAGTTCGTGACGGCAGAACAGGTGATTACTTCGATAACCCTGTTACGGTAGGCTATATGTACTACCTCAAACTTCACCACCTCGTTGACGATAAGATTCACGCACGTTCCACAGGCCCATACTCACTGGTTACTCAGCAACCTCTCGGCGGTAAGGCTCAGTTCGGCGGACAGAGATTCGGTGAAATGGAAGTTTGGGCTCTTGAGGCTTACGGCGCTGCATATACCCTTCAGGAAATCCTTACCGTTAAGTCGGACGACGTTGTCGGACGTGTTAAAACGTATGAATCTATCGTTAAGGGAGAAAATATTCCTACTCCGGGTATTCCTGAATCGTTTAAGGTTCTTATGAAAGAGCTTCAGTCACTTGCACTCGATGTTAAGGTTCTCGATAAAAACGGCAACGAAGTTGACCTTAAACAGGACCTTGACGAAGAAACTAACCCGAAGGCTGTTGAAAACGGCAGCTACCCGGGCAAGACTGTTGTCACAAGCAACGATATGAACAGCCTTACCGTTGAAGACGATCCGACAGGCGCTAATATTTACGATCCTAACGGCATTGTCAACGACAGCTACGGCGATAACGATGAGTTCTTCGGCAGTGAGGACATAGAAGATCTGGATAGCTATGACTCCGATGAGGACTCACTCTATGGTGACGATGATGATTCGGATCCTTATAACTACGATGATAACAACGACGATTACGATTATTAATTAAGGGAGGAGAAAGAACTATGGGATATAATGCTGTATTCGATTCTGTAAAGATAGGTCTTGCATCTCCTGAGCAGATCAAATCATGGGCTTATGCCGCTGACGGCGAAGTTAAAAAGCCCGAAACCATTAATTACCGTACTCTCAAGCCTGAGCGTGACGGTTTGTTCTGCGAAAGAATTTTTGGACCTCAGAAGGACTGGGAATGCTTCTGCGGAAAATATAAAAGAGTTAAGTATAAGGGTAAGGTGTGCGAAAACTGCGGTGTTGAGGTAACTCGCTCCAAAGTAAGACGTGAACGTATGGGCTATATTCAGCTTGCCGCTCCTGTATCTCACATTTGGTATGTTAAAGGAATTCCTTCAAGAATTGCTCTTATGCTTGAAATCTCTCCGAAGGCACTTGAAAAAGTTCTCTACTTTTCCTCTTACATTGTTCTTGATCCGGGTATTGCCGTAAACCTCAAGGTGGGCCAGGTACTCACTGAGGCAGAATACCGTGAGTTTAAGGAAATGTACGAAGATGATTTCAGAGCCGGTATGGGTGCAGAAGCTATCAAGGAACTGCTTGAGAAGATTGACCTTGATCAGCTATCAAAAGAGTTGAAGGCTGAGCTTGAAGCTGCCAACAAACAAAAGCAGTCTCAATCGTTAAAACAGTCACAATCTCAGACTCAGTCTCAGAAACAGACAAGAATTAAAAAGCGTCTTGACGTTGTCGAAGCATTCAGAGCCTCAGGTAACCGTCCCGAATGGATGATACTCGACGTTATTCCTGTTATTCCACCGGATATCCGTCCAATGGTTCAGCTTGACGGCGGTCGTTTCGCAACAAGCGATCTTAATGACCTTTACCGTCGTGTACTCAACAGAAACAACCGTTTGAGAAAACTTATTGACCTTGACGCACCTGCTATCATTGTCAATAACGAAAAAAGAATGCTCCAGGAAGCTGTGGACGCTCTTATCGATAACGGCAGAAGAGGCAGACCGGTTACAGGTCCTAACAACAGACCACTTAAATCCCTTTCAGAAATGCTTAAAGGTAAGCAGGGTCGTTTCCGTCAGAACCTTCTCGGAAAGCGTGTTGACTACTCAGGTCGTTCTGTTATCGTTGTTGGTCCTGAGCTTAAAATGTATCAGTGCGGACTTCCAAAGGAAATGGCACTCGAACTGTTTAAGCCTTTTGTAATGAAACGTCTTTGCGAAACTTCTAAGTCGCTTAACATAAAAGCTGCAAGAAAAGCAGTTGAGCGCTCAAGCCCTGAGGTTTGGGACGCACTTGAAATTGTTATCAAAGGCCACCCAGTAATGCTTAACCGTGCACCTACTCTTCACAGACTGGGTATTCAGGCATTTGAGCCTGTTCTAGTAGAAGGTCGTGCTATTAAGCTTCACCCACTCGTTTGTACTGCGTTCAACGCTGACTTCGACGGTGACCAGATGGCTGTACACGTTCCTCTTTCCGCAGAAGCTCAGGCTGAGGCTCGTTTCCTCATGCTCGCTTCCAACAACTTGCTTAAACCTTCGGACGGTAAACCTGTTGCTGTTCCTACCCAGGATATGATACTCGGTTCTTATTACCTTACTCTTGATAAGGACGGTGAGCCGGGCGAAGGTAAGGTGTTCAGAGATTTTGATGAGGCTATGATGGCTTACCAAACCGGTGTCGTTAGTCTTCATTCTAAGATCAAGGTTCGCCGTGAACTTGAAATAGACGGTGTTAAAAAGGAAGGTATCATCGATACTACCGTCGGTAAGATCATCTTTAACAGACCTATCCCACAGGATCTCGGGTTCGTTGACAGATCTATCCCGGGTAACGAGCTTAAGCTTGAGGTAGACTTCCTTACAGGAAAAAGCGGACTCGGTAAAATTATCAGCAAGTGTCTTGAAAAGCACGGTACCCAGGTGACAAGCGTTGTCCTTGACGCTATCAAATCACAGGGTTACAAGTATTCTACTATCGGTGCAATTACGGTTGCTGTATGTGACGCTACTATTCCGCCAGAGAAGAAACAGCTTATCCATGACGCCGAAAAACAAATCGATTCTGTATATAATATGTACTCTATGGGCTTGATGTCTAATAACGAGCGTTATACAAGAGTTCTTAAAATCTGGGAGAAAACTACTAACGACGTTACCAATGCACTTCAGGCCAACCTTGACAGATATAATCCTATCTTCATGATGGCTGACTCCGGTGCTCGAGGCAGTATGAACCAGATCAGACAGCTTGCAGGTATGCGTGGACTTATCGCCAACACATCAGGTAAAACAATCGAAATTCCGATCAGAGCTAACTATCGTGAAGGTCTTAACATTCTCGAATACTTCATCTCTTCTCGTGGTGCAAGAAAAGGTCTTGCCGATACCGCTCTGCGTACTGCTGACTCCGGTTATCTTACAAGACGACTTGTTGACGTATCTCAGGAAGTTATCGTTTACGAAGAGGACTGCCATACTAAGTCAGGTCTCGAAATTTACGAAATCAAAGATAATATCAACAACTCTGATGAAAATGTCCGTGTTATTGAGTCTTTGGCTGAGCGTCTTACAGGAAGATACCTGCTTGAAGACTTTGTTGATGAGGAAACAGGCGAAGTTATTGTTTCTAAGGATCAGATGATGACTTCTGCTGACGCTAAGCTTATTGTTGATAAGGGCGTTGAAAAAATCTCCATCAGATCCGTCATCGGCTGTCGTGCTAAGCACGGTGTATGCAGCAGATGTTACGGCGCTAACCTAGCAAACGGTCAGCCTGTTACAGTCGGTGAGGCTGTCGGTATTATTGCTGCACAGTCTATCGGTGAACCGGGTACTCAGCTTACTATGAGAACATTCCATACGGGCGGTGTTGCATCGGCAGAAGATATCACTCAAGGTCTTCCGCGTGTTGAGGAGTTGTTTGAGGCTCGTAAACCTAAACGTCTTGCTATTCTTTCCGAAATCGACGGTACTGTCAGCATTCAGGAAATTAAAAATAATAAGCATGTTGTCGTTAACAACGGATCTGAGACGAAATCTTATCTTATTCCGTTCGGTTCTCACGCAACTGTTAAAGACGGTGATATTATCACAAAGGGCAGCCAGGTAACCGAAGGTTCAAAATGGCCTTCCGATATTGTCAATATTCAGGGTTCCGACGAAGTACAAAACTACCTTATCGAAGAAGTACAGAAAACTTACCGCCAGCAGGGTGTTAATATCAATGATAAGCATATTGAGGTTATCGTTCGTCAGATGACCAAGAAAGTTTTAATCACTGATGCGGGCAGCACTGACTTCCTCACAGGCGATATTGTTGATAAAAATAAGGTTATCGAAGCTAACGACAAGATTCTTGAAAGACAGGCAAACGGTGAACTCAACATTCGTGTGGCTGAATATAAACCACGTCTTCTCGGTATTACAAAGGCTTCTCTTGAAACCGATTCGTTCCTGTCGGCTGCTTCGTTCCAGGAAACACCAAAAGTTCTTACAGACGCTGCTATTAAGGGTAAGATTGATCCGCTGCTTGGTTTGAAGGAAAACGTTATTATCGGTAAGCTTGTTCCAGCAGGTACCGGAATGACACGTTACAATACGATTGAAATTCAGGATACTACTGCCGTAGATAATTCAAGCGATGATGATCTCTTAACTAATAACGATTCTGATGAATAAATAATATTTGGGGCTTAGCACTCTTTCTCTGCTAAGCCCCATTTTTGTGCTATTTCTTTTTGTTTTCGCTTGCTATCATATTGTCAAACTGTCCCTTTACGCCTTGATTTGTAGAAATTGTGTTCTTTCGTGATGATACCATTGAACGTACACTCGATGTTGACGGAGTTTCAACCGTAGCGGCTGTTGGTTTTGCTGCTTCGCTGCTTGCTTCCGTTGATGTGTTTGAGGAACTGTTCGAAGTTTTGTTTTTTAATATCATCTTCCCCGTATGGTCTGTCATATAGTCACCGTTTGGCAATAGCTCCGATATAGGTACTATCTCATACCCTAACTCCTGTATAGCTTCTATAATCATTGGCAGCGCTGAAGGTGTATTCTCTCCCCCATTGTGCATTAAAACGATAGAACCACTCTGTATATTACCCTTTATGCGGCTGCACATCTCCTCTGCCGAAAGCCCTTTCCAGTCAAGTGAGTCAACGTCCCACTGTACACAGTACATTCCAAGTCCGTTCACTGTATCGACTACATTATTGTCATAATCACCATACGGAGGGCGAAAAAGTGTCGGTTTCTTACCGGTTAGCTTCTCTATTTCAGTGCTGCAGGTTTCTATCTCCTCTCTCATCTTATCCATGCTTATCTGTGTCATATAAGGATGTGTGTTTGAGTGATTACCTACATCGTGACCTGCCTTTGCAATCGCTTTCACATCATCGGGGTATTTTCTAACCCAATCTCCCACCAAAAAGAATGTTGACTTGACCTTATACTTTTCTAGCGTTTCAAGGAGCGTTTTTGTCTGTTCATTTCCCCATGCTGCGTCAAAGCTGATACTTACTTTCTTATCACTCGTATCAACACTGTATATTGGTATTCTTCTCTCGTTTGCACTTGCTGCCACTGCATTATCAACACCTGCTATGCGAAATATTCCTACACATAATAGCAGTGCAAGTGCAGCTCCTATTACTGCAAGTCGCTTTCTTGTTAAAATAAAAACTTTCATAAACAATCCCTCCGTTTTATTTGTACTATCTTATGAGAGTCTTGTTAAAATTATGATACAAAAAAGTCGCACAGAACTTAATCCGTGCGACTTATTTAAATTATCTGTTATTATTTTATTCAACAAGCAACCATTACTTTATCTGTGCGTCATAACCTATTGTATATCTGAGTACTGCAATAGCATCCTTAGAGTCAACCTTACTGTCGTTATTGACATCAGCAGCTAACAGTTTCTGATCTGTAAGAGTAATAAGTTTTACATTGTGTCTTGTAATCATAAGTGAGTCGTTTGCTGTGATACGTCCGTTACCGTCAACATCTCCTTTTATCAGCGGTTCAGGAAATACTTCTTCCTCAGTATTGGTATCATTAGTTGCAGGTGTAGCTTCCATATCCTCTGATACAAGATATTTCTGATTAGCAGTAATACCGTTTTCTGTCTGTACGTTTACTGTGAAATCACTGTTGGTATTCTGCTTAATAAGAAGTATCAGCGTATATGCATATTTTACAGTTGTTACTTTTGTAACCGGATCTCTTGTGCAAGTAGCACTTGACAAAAGCTCTGTATTATCCCATTCCCATGAAGTTATGCTATCATTATCACTAAAAGTAACTGTAATACCGTCCTTAACTGCCTGCTTATCTATGCTTTCATCGGTATAATTCATATCAAGATATACATAGCGATTAATCTCTCCATCTTCAGCAGCTTCAGTTCTACATCCGCCAAATGTCAAGCTTGTAATATCTCTTTTTTCATCTGCCACCGTCGGTGCTACCTCCAAACCAAAAGCACTTACCATTGCAGACATTGTCAGAGTTAAGCAAGCTAATACAGATACAACTTTTCTAATTCCAGTATTCTTTTTCATATAAAACACCTCTTAACCATTAAAACTATGCCATAACTATTGCAGCCTGATGTAATTCTAACAATAACTATATCTTTTTTCTGTCATAATTTACATTAGCCGACTTAAGTTGTACATCTGTAAATGTATCAAGTCCGATATTCTACCGGGAGTACCATTTTCGCATTTTTTACATTAATACGTCCATTTGCATAGACATCAACGTATTTTACTATATATATTTGTATCTCTATTTTTATTTGTATCTGTATTTTTGCATTTTTGTAGCTGCCTTAGGATAATGAGCTTTATTCATTCTACACTTGCTGTAAATTAGTTAGGCGATAAGCTACCAGTCTGCGTTATCTTGATCAACATACTGAGAAAATCTCATTCCGACCTTTCAAGCAAGTCTATAAATATGATACCCAACTATTTTAATCTAAAGGGAGATACTGAAAATCAGTATCGGGTTCAGAAACACTCAGCATAATTTTCTCCTTATCGGATCAAAATCATACCAAATATCCTCTCCGTCATTATATGAATTTGCATATACTTAAAACACAGGTAACTGGCTTTCTTTGCGTCTGCTGACTACTTTCTCCTTTTAGTTGATAATCATTGTCAACGTGCCCTTTGGTATCAACGCAAAACATATAAGCCATAATTCTTATGTTATTATTATATGCATTTCATCTAACGCCCTCCTTCCTTTTTTTCACTTTAAACCACTAAATGATATTCTTATACTTAGCTTATTGTAATTATTATACCATGTTTTTTTTAGCATTTCAATGTATTAGATACACAAAATACTTATAGTTTTTTAAACAATTTTTACATTTATTTACAATTTTGTGATTTTTATTATTCAAATGTCGGCTGTATAAGTCATACCATTTGTTGACGCTCACACTATGCACATAATACTCTTTATAGGCATTTAAGGCGAAAATATGCAGTTTATACATATCATCGTTTTTGTTGTAAATCGACACTATAATATAGAGTACAGGTATTTTTTAGGACCGGTTGAATAAAAAATGAATTTTTTTAAAAAAGGTATTGCATTTTATTCAAAACAGTGATATAATGTTAAAGTAATCGATAGGCTACAGTTGGTGTTGATTACGTTGAGGGTACACCTGTTCCCATTCCGAACACAGAAGTTAAGCTCAATGGTGCCGAAGATACTTGGGTGGT
>ONAH01000085.1 GCA_900315715.1 uncultured Eubacteriales bacterium | reverse complement strand
TAATTTTATATAACTCCTATATTCAATTTTCAACAGAGCAGAGAGTTTTACTTCTCTGCTCTGTCTTTTTATTGACTTATCTTTAAAAAAATGTTAAAATAATTTTACTGATTTTAAGGAGGAATGTCAATGAATCAATTTGGAAGATTAGCCGCACTTGCTTTGTCATGTGTGACTATGGCAACCGCTTTATCCCCAACAGCTTATGCTTATCAACATTATAATGAAATACCCGTGTCAGGTACTCAAAACCGTGCGCATAATTTTCATAAAGACTTTACACTTACAGGTAATTATGCGGACGATTTAGTAAATGTAGCTCAAAGTCAGTTGGGTTTAACTACTAAAGAAGCTCAGTACAGTGAGGACTGGTGTGCAAATTTTGTTGCCGATTGTGCTAGGCTTACTGAAATGCCGAACGACATTATTCCCTACGATTATTCTCTTGTTGCAGGATGTAGGTTCTTTTATAGCTATATTCTTGAATCTTGCGGTGCAACAGTAATAAGTAATGAGAATGATGTTATGTCTGGCGATCTTGTTTTTTATTACTGCCCTTCTTCGGACTTTTATCTACACGTTGCAATCGTCGAAAGCTCAAATAATTATTTAGAGGGCAACATTACAACGGCAAAAGGCCGTGAAGAAGTTATTCGCTCTAAATTTAACTACAAATTCGGTTGTTATATCCATAACGATAAAGTAGATACTACCTTATCAGGTCATGTTGAAAGGCTATACGTTAGACCTAATTACGGCAGACCTCCAGTAAAACTTTATACGGACACCGATCCTGCAAGCTACTATCCGCCTGAGAGAGTTTTATCATACAAAGAACCTATTCCAAGCTGTGGCTTTGACGTATGCTGGGTACAGACAATTCTTAAACGTCTTGGCTACTCCGATACCGTAAACGGCATTTATGACGAAACAACTAGAGACGCAATAGCACGTTTTCAAATTGAAAATAACCTTTACTCTGACGGAATTACAGAAAGTGAAACCATTAATGCACTAAAAACCTGTTATCAGGATTTGTATAAGCCTTCGTTCATATCATTCTCAACAAAAGATAGTTTTACATACGACAGTCAGATATCTTTTGATATAGACGGCTCAAATTATGACAGTGCAAAGATTGTTATTACTGACATCAACGGAACAATTTTATACAGTAACAACGACTTTTCTACTGAATCTTCCCTTCCTGCAAATCTTCTTGGTAAAGGCACATTTACTGCAAACTGCACATTAGAGAATAAATACGGGGAAAGTTCTACTTTGAGTACTACTCTTATTGTTACAGATCCTTTACCTGAAACGCCGGATTTAATTATAGATTATAAAAATACCACACCTGCTGTTTTCTCATGGAATCCAACAGAAAACACAACTGCATACGATTTATATATTACTGATTCAAAAGGAAATACATATAACACTATAACAAATATTTCTGATTGTTCTCACACTGTATTCTTAGCTGCAGGCCGATACTCTGCATATCTTATTGCAAAGAATGAAACTGTTTCAACTCAAAGTAACTCTATTAGATTTATAACAAATAATCTAACATCTGCTTTCTCAGATGAAGAATTTTATGCAAAGCTTTACAATAATGATTTATGTTTAGCGACAGGCAATTCTCTTTTACTTAAGAAAAACTCTAACTTATCTTCATTTAAATGGCATTTCATTAAGCAAGAAGATAATACTTACACAATTATCAACTGTAAAACCAAGCAAGCTATAATGGTAGGTAACAATTCTTCTGTTATCCTTTCAAGTCCTACAACAACGATTCTACAAAAATGGATTCCCGTAAACACTATGGAAGGAATAATTTTTGTTTCTGCGTATGACAAATCTAAGGTGCTTACATTCACAAATAATGAACCTCAAATCAATCGTTCTAAAGATTGTAAAACTGAGGCTTTTAGATTAGAAACTATTGACACTCCTCATCGTTTTATACTCACTGAAATTTGCAAACCTAAAGAGAATACTGACGGCTATGCAAATTATATCTGCGATATTACAGGGGAAACTACATCAAGTTCTATTACCTATCACACTCCTGATACGCCTGACAAACCAAATACTAATTCAAACGATATTCCTGACAAACCTATACGTCTTGTCGGAGATGTAAATTGTGATGGTAAGGTTACAAACATTGATTCTCTCATACTTTTAAGAAGTGTTATTGGTCTTTATAACCTTGACGAAATCTCACATATTCTACACGACACCAACAATGACAAACGAATAACTTCTGTTGACAGTATGAAAATATTACAATATGTTGTTGGAATTGAAAACGATTCCTCAGTTGGAAACAAAGTAATGATTAAATAATTCATACTAAAAGCAATCCCCCGAACATTTCTGTTCGGGGGATCTTTTATTGATCGATTAATTTATCAATCTTCTTCTTTACGATAAAGAACTGTCATACATGCCATAGTAATAAGCATTACCATTGCAAATCCTACTATGTTTCTTGTATCTCCTGTCTTTACAGGACTTTCGCTTGAACCACCTGTTATTACAGGAAGTGCTTTTTCAGTAGGTGTTGAATTATTTGTATTATTGTTTGTATTATCATTATTTTTCGGAGTAGAATCTGAATCTGTATCCTTTTCCTTCTTTACGTTATCACCCTGCAACATTGTATTATCTGTTGAAGTATCAGTATCGGTATCAGGATCGGAAGCTACTTCGCTTTCTGTTTCTGGCTCAGGTATTACTTCGCTTTCTGTTTCTGGCTCAGGTATTACTTCACTCTCTGTTTCCGGCTCTGGTATTACTTCGCTCTCTGTTTCCGGCTCTGGTATTACTTCGCTCTCTGTTTCCGGCTCTGGTATTACT
>ONAH01000048.1 GCA_900315715.1 uncultured Eubacteriales bacterium | reverse complement strand
CCGAAAATGGCTTGTTTAAACCGTTTTCGGGAGCTTTTCTAATGGCAGGGGCAGAAGGACTCGAACCCTCGGCACGCGGTTTTGGAGACCGCTGCTCTACCAACTGAGCTATACCCCTATGTGTTTATTAAATTTTAACAGCATTTTTGACTGCTTTGTTATTATATCACTTAATAGCGCTTTTGTCAATAGTAAAAATAAAAAATTCGTATCGCTGGTCGTAAAACAGTTGTATTCCCCTTGACAAATACCCCTGGGGGGTATATACTGTTTATAGAATTGAGGTGGTACGTATGAGTGAGAACAATATTGACGATAATAATAGTACTTGTCAAATGTGCGGTGAAAAACATAAACACAGAGATGACAGTGAGAAAAAATATCTGCTCAATCGTCTTAACAGGATAGAAGGTCAGGTGCGCGGCATAAAGAGTATGGTAGAAAATGACGCTTACTGTACAGATGTGCTGGTGCAGACTGCGGCTGTTATTGGGGCTCTCAATTCGTTTAGCAGGGAACTTCTGAGCGAACATATAAGAACATGCGTTTCAAACGATATTCGTGCAGGCAAAGACGATACGGTTGATGAGCTTATCGCTTTACTTCATAAGCTGATGAAATAGAGGTGGATTATGGAACATTATAACGTGACAGGCATGAGCTGTGCTGCGTGCAGCGCAAGAGTAGAAAAAGCTGTATCCGCCGTTGACGGAGTATCGTCGTGTTCTGTCAGCCTGCTTACAAACTCAATGGCAGTTGAGGGGAGTGCAGCACCGTCTGAAATTATCAGTGCAGTAGAAATGGCAGGTTACGGTGCGTCGGTTAAGGACAGTGAAAAACATACTACAAGTATGGACGATACTCTCAAGGACAATGAATCGCCCAAACTTTTGAGACGACTTGTATCGTCGCTTGTATTTCTCATAGTTCTGATGTACTTTTCTATGGGACATACGATGTTTAATTTGCCGCTGCCGTCGTTTTTTGAGGGAAATCATATCGCTGTCGGGCTTGCGCAGCTATTGCTGTCAGCGATTGTAATGGTGATAAATCAGAAGTTCTTTATAAGCGGTTTTAAGGGCGTGATTCATCGCTCTCCGAATATGGATACTCTTGTTGCTATGGGTTCGTCAGCGTCTTTTTTGTACAGCACATATGCTCTTTTTGCTATGACGGACGCCAATCTCAAAGATGATACTGCGGCTGTAATGTCATATATGCACAGCTTTTACTTTGAGTCGGCAGCTATGATATTAACTTTGATTACCGTTGGAAAGCTGCTGGAGGCTAAATCTAAGGGCAGGACAACGGACGCTCTTAAATCACTTATGAACCTTGCGCCTAAAACAGCCGTTATAGAAACCGACGGAAAAGAACAGACTGTTCCGGCACAGAATGTCAAAAAGGGCGATATTTTTGTAGTAAGACCTGGGGAGAGTATCCCTGTTGACGGGGTGGTTATAAGCGGCGAAAGCGCGGTTGATGAGGCGGCGCTTACGGGAGAAAGTATTCCTGTTGATAAGAGTGAGGGAGATACCGTATCCGCCGCAACAATAAACTGTTCGGGATTTATAAAGTGCCGTGCGTCAAGAGTTGGAGAGGATACAACGCTTGCTCAGATAATTAAAACCGTAAGCGACGCCGCCGCAACAAAAGCTCCTATCGCAAAAACTGCCGATAAAGTATCAGGCGTGTTTGTGCCTGCGGTTATAACGGTTGCGTTGATTACGTTTGCGGTATGGCTCATTGTCGGACAGACTTTCGGTTATGCCTTAGCAAGGGGCGTTTCTGTACTGGTTATAAGCTGCCCTTGTGCGTTGGGACTTGCAACACCTGTTGCTATCATGGTGGGCAGCGGAGTAGGAGCTAAAAACGGGATACTTTTTAAGACGGCAGAAGCGCTGGAGATAACGGGCGGTACTCAGATAATAGCCCTTGACAAAACGGGAACTATTACAAACGGTACTCCAGTTGTAACAGATGTTATACCTGCGGACAATGTAAGCGAAACGGAACTTATGAGGTGTGCGTATTCACTTGAAAAGAACAGCGAACACCCTCTTGCAAAAGCAATTACCGCAAAAGCGGAGGAAGAAAGCATAAAACCGTTTGAAATCGGTGAATTTAAAGCGCTTTCGGGCAGCGGAGTTACTGCACATTCCGGAAAAAACGTGATAACAGGCGGAAATATGGCGCTAATAAAACAGACTTGTACCGTACCTGAAAAGCTTGTGGAAAAGTCGGAACGGCTTTCTGCGGAGGGAAAAACTCCGATGTTCTTTGAGAGGAACGGAGAACTTCTGGGCGTGATAGCCGTAGCAGATACAATAAGAGAGGAAAGCGCAAGGGCGATTAAAGAACTCAAAAACATGGGTATCCGTGTTGTGATGATAACCGGCGACAACGAAAAAACAGCCAATGTAATCGGTGAAAAGGCGGGCGTTGATGAGGTAAGAGCACAGGTAATGCCGTCGGGCAAGGAAAAAATTATTCGTGAACTGTCGGAGTACGGCAAGGTTGCAATGGTTGGCGACGGAATAAACGACGCACCTGCCTTGACAAGTGCAGATGTCGGAATAGCTGTCGGCGCAGGTACAGATGTTGCGATAGACGCAGCGGACGTTGTGCTGATGAAAAGCAGGTTGAGCGATGTTCCTGCGGCGATAAGACTTAGCCGAAAAACGCTAAAAAATATACACGAAAATCTTTTCTGGGCATTTATATACAACATTATAGGAATACCGCTTGCAGCAGGAGCGTATATCGCTTTACTGGGCTGGGAATTAAATCCTATGTTCGGGGCGGCGGCTATGAGTTTATCAAGTTTTTGTGTTGTAACAAATGCGTTAAGGCTGAACTTGTTTGATATTCACAGCAGCAGGAGAGATAAAAAAATTAAGCCTGCCATGGTGCAGAGTAAAATTGCAGAGGAGAATAAAACTATGGAAGTAACACTGAATATTAAAGGAATGATGTGTCCGCACTGCGAGGCAACCGTAAAGAAAACACTTGAGGCTTTTGACGCAGTACAAAGCGCTGATGTCAGCCACGAGAAAGGTACGGCTGTTGTAACGCTTTGCAAAGATGTAAGCATTGACGAACTCAAAAAAGCTGTTGTGGATAAGGGCTATGAGGTTGAGTAACTTTTTTTGAGGTAGTTTAGCTGTTGGCTGAGAAAGAAAAAATTGAAAATTTTTTTGTTATGATAATTGAATTTGCAGCAACTCACACGCAAGTAAAACCAAGATAATATCAGCAAAATCTTTTCTATAATATTCCGATATTTCTTTGACTTTTATGCTGTGTAATGGTATAATCAAGATGTTAATAATACTAAAAAATAACAGGAGATTTTACTTATGAATATATCTGTTTTAGGCTGTGGCCGCTGGGGCGCTTTTATAGCGTGGTATCTGAATAAAACCGGACACAGCGTTATGAGTTGGGGGCGTGCCGACTCAAAACATCTTATTGAACTTCAGGAAACGCGCTGCAACGGTATGCTGACGTTTCCCGAATCGCTTGAGTTGTCCTCAGACCTTGAGAAAGCCGTCAGCCGTGCAGAAGTAATAGTTATTTCTATAAGCTGTCAGTCACTTCGTTCGTTTTTGGCTGATGTGAAGAAGTACGACATTACGGGCAAAAGCTTTGTGCTTTGCATGAAGGGAATAGAAGAAAGTACGGGCTGCCGCCTTTCTCAGATAGTGAAAGACGTACTTGGCGATGTACCTGTTGCCGTATGGGTAGGCCCCGGACACCCGCAGAATTTTGTAAACGGCGTTCCGAACTGCATGGTAATAGACAGCGACGACGAGGAACTGAAGAAAAAGCTTGTAGGAGAATTTTCGAGCGAACTTATCAGGTTTTATTTCGGAACGGACCTTATTGGAAGTGAGGTTGGTGCGGCAGCAAAGAACGTTATAGGAATTGCCGCAGGTATGCTTGACGGATACGGTTACGGCTGTCTGAAAGGTGCTTTGATGAGCAGAGGTACTCATGAGGTAGGAAGGCTTATTAAGGCTTTGGGCGGCAAAGAGATTTCGGCATACGGTCTTTGTCATTTGGGCGACTATGAGGCAACACTGTTCTCACAGTATAGTCATAACAGAATGTTTGGCGAAAAGCTTGTTAAGGGCGAACCATATACAAAGCTTGCGGAGGGTGTTGCAACTTGTCGTGCGTTGGTTGCATTATCGGATAAGTGCGGCGTTGAAATGCCTATCGTGAGAGCCGTAAATTCTATAATGTCCGGAGAATATGATCCTGCTGATGTTATTTCAAGTCTGTTTTTACGCAGCATTAAGAATGAATTCTGATGAATCGGAATTATAAAGCCTTTACTCTATTGTTAGCCTTACGGCTGATATTTTCGGTAGGGTAAAGGCTGATTTTATTATTGTGTGGTGGTAATATGCCTGAAAAAGAAAATAAAATTATATCTTATTTGAAAATGTCAAGGGAAGAAGCGGTACTAACGTTAGTTCTGCTTGCGGCGCTTGTGTTTGTGTGGGCATATAATCCCGACAGTACAGGCATAATAACCTCTGCACCTGCCGAAAGTTTTCCATATGACGGGCCGTACTATGTGGAAAAAGTGGTTGACGGAGATACGATAAAACTTGACATGGACGGCAAAATAACAACCGTAAGACTGATAGGAATAGATACGCCCGAATCTGTACACCCAAACAAAGAGAAAAACGTTCCTGAGGGAAAAGTAGCGTCGGACTATATGAAGGAGCTTGCAGAGGATAAATATGCATACATAGAGTACGGAGAAAATCCGCATGACCGCTATGACAGGGTGCTTGCGTATGTATATGTTGACGATAATATGATAAATGAAACTATGCTCAAAGAAGGCTATGCAAAGGTTTATACGATAAAGCCTAACGATAAGTATGAGGAATATTTCAAAATGCTTGAACAGGACGCAAAAAGCAATAACAGAGGATTGTGGAGTACAGGCGTGTTTGACGAATAGGAGTTAATATGGAGATAAAAGTAAATGCGTACGCAAAAATTAATCTAACGTTTGAAATTACAGGCAAGCGTGATGACGGGTATCACGAAGTAAAAACGATAATGCAGTCTGTCAGCCTGCATGATGTTGTGACTGTTTTACAAAACGATTCAGGCAATATAACAATATCGTGCGATTATCCGAATGTACCGTGCGACAACAGCAATATTGCCGTAAAGTGTGCTCAGAAGTTTTTCGAAAAAACAGGTATCGCAAATCACGGACTGCATATAGATATACAAAAAAATATCCCCACACAGGCAGGCCTTGCAGGTGGTTCGGCAGACGGTGCGGCGGTTATTAAGGGGCTAAATACCCTATACGATAATCCGCTTGACGAAAGTTCTATGTATGAGTTGGGAGCAGAGATCGGTGCCGATATACCTTTCTGTATAATGTGCGCAACGGCTTTAGGAGAGGGTACGGGAACTGTACTTACACGTTTAAAGCCGATACCGCATACATATTTTGTGCTTGTAAAGCCTCCGTTCGGAGTATCTACAAAAGAAGCTTTTGAAGCAGTTGACAGTGCAGAACCTATGGAATACCTTGCCACAGAGAGAATGCTTGAATGTCTTGACGATGTAAAGCTTATTGGTAAAAATCTTCGAAACGACTTTGAAGAAACGCTCCACAACGAACCTTTGCTTAATCTGAAATCAAGACTGCTTGAATGTGACGGTGCGTTGGGTGCGGTAATGACGGGCAGCGGTTCGACGGTGTATGCGATGTTTGAAGATGAAGAAAAGGCACGGATTTGCAAAGAGAAGTTTTCATCTGAATATAAAGATGTATTTTTAGCCGAAACTGTTTGAGAGATTTCGGCTGAAAACGGATTTCGGCGAACAGGAGAGTTGATCCTGTTCGCCGAATGTCTTTTGTAATACCTTCCGAAAAGGCTTTAGTTGAAACGCATTATTTTGAATATACGGTGTCGCCGCATATGATAATCTTGCTTATCTCTCTGGTATCAATAGCCATAATCTCACGGTGCCACCATCTTTCGGGAATTTTTGACGGAGTAAATGTTATTGTTTCGTTATAAACGCCTGCTTCTTCGTCCTTTGTATCTATGCCGCCTACAAAGGTCAAAAGATAATATACTGTGCCGTCATTCATGATTATTTCTACATTATCATTATTAATATTGTCGATTTTGAAGCATTTTGAATCTCCGACAAGTCCCTGTGACACGTCGCTTTGCGGTGCGTATTCAGCGTCGCATTGACCGTACAGATAAGCACCCACCGGTGTAATTCTAAAGCTTGCTTTGGTTGCGATATCGCTTACAATGTTCGGGGCATTTTTTGTTGACAGGTCAACGTTAATAAAGCTGTCTTCGTCGTAATACAAGTCATAGCTTATCTCAAAGGGAAGATCAACCTTCTGCCAATGGGCTTTGCAGTAATTTCTTACGCCGTTATTGTCGATAACCCAAAAGTTGTTCTTATTGATATCATCAGAACCCCATGTAAGACCGTGTTCAGATACCAGTTTCTGGGATTTCTCTCTGCTTTGCTCAATGAATTTTTCGGTGTTTTCGTTTAAGCCCTGAGAGAGTTCCTCAGACTCATATATTTCGTCAACATCGTAGTATGCAAATTGTGAGTTGGTGATTTTCATTCTGCCGTTTTGCAGATCGCCCTTTCCGATAACAGTTTCGATATAATACATTAACGAACGGTTGTCGTTTACGATATCGAACTTGAACGACTCTCCGGCTATTACTTTGTCGCCGTTGTTATTGGTGTATTCTGTTGTAAACGGCGGTATCTGATCACCGACGGGCAATATACACTCTGAATCGAAAACCGGACTGCCGTCTTTTTTTGTAATTTCAATAGCGGAGTAAAACTTTTCTCCGTCGCCCGTAACGCCAAGCAGTTTTACATCAAGTGTAGGATCGGTGCTGCTTACCGTAACATTGCCTCCGGAATAAAGACCAAGGGCGTTGAGGTTGCTTTCTTTTGCCATCATATTGCCGAAGATAGCCTGGATACTGCCTGAGGCAAATGCACCGACCGTACCTACTACAAGTATAGCGGCGGCAATGAGAAGCGTAATGAATTTCTTGCTTATAGTTTTGCCTGTTGATTTTTTCTTATCGCCGTGAATGGCAGTAAATACTTTTCCTTTTATTTTGTCGATGTCGATGTCGGTATATTCGTTGTCGTTGATGTGAATGTTCATTACATCGTCATCAAGATCGCTTAAGACAGTTTTGAATGTCGTTTTCATATTGTAAAGCTCCTTTCAATTAACTCTTTCTTTATCTTTTCTCTTGTTCGTCTGAGTTTAGATTTTACTGTTTCGATGTTAATTTTCATTCCGTCGGAAATTTGTGTGACTGTCTGCGAATAAAAGTAATATCTGATAAGTATATCTTTATCTGGTATTTTTAGTTTGTCGATGATTTCTCTGAGCACTTTATGAATATCATTTTTTTCTGTTTCGTCCTCAATCGAAAAATCATCTTCTGGATCGTAGTCGTCAATGTTAAGTATGTTTCTGTTTTTATTCGCCGCAATCTTGTTTAGTGTACGGGTTCGGGCAATGGTGCATAGATAACCTTTGAGTTTGCCCTCCTGCACCTTTTTTGCATTATTCCAGAGGGTGATGAACACGTCGGATACAGTTTCTTCTATATCTTCTTTTGACAGGCTGCCTTTTGAAGTGTTATAGATTACGGTTGCGATCAGGCGTGAATATTCGTCGATTATCTCTAATAATGCACTTTCGTCTTGCTTGTTAAGTCTTTTTTCAAGACTTTCTTTCATTGTGATCACCTCTTTAGTATTTTGGAAGTACCTATTAACCGGTTAATAGCATCGTTTTGAACTTCTGTATATTATAACAGATGATTTTACGTTTTGGGTGCATTTTGTTTAAATAATATCGTAAACATATATTTATTGACATAACCGGTGGTAAAAAACGTCCTCAAAAATCAGAATACTATAAAAAAAGACATTCCCCGAACGTTTCGGGGAATGATATTATTCGTCTAAAATTTCAAGGTCTTTTTCGTCAACAACTCTGATATCTTTTCTGTTGAAAATATCATATATTGCAGGAACGACAAACAGCGTCATTATGGTAGCATAGATAAGACCGCCTATACATACAAGAGCGATAGGACGCATCATAGCAGAGCTTGAGTCGTTGCTGAAAGCCATTACAGACAGTCCTAAAATGGTAGTGAGTGCGGTCATAAAGATAGGACGTATTCGTGTAACGCCTGCCTCAATGAGAGCCTGTCGTTTTGGCATACCTTCTGCACGAAGTTGGTTAATGTAGTCAACAAGCACAATACCGTTGTTAACGATGATTCCAGCCATCATTATAAATCCTATAATGGCGATAACGCTCATGTCAAGACCTGCAATTACAAGTGCGATAAATCCTCCCGTAAATGCAAGCGGTATCGTGAACATGATTATAAACGGTGACAGAAGCGACTGAAACTGTGCTACCATTATCAGATAGATGAACGCTACGGCAAGCAGAAGCATTTCTCCAAGCTGTACTACCGCCTCCATTGTTGTTTCGTAAGAGCCTGTAAGTTCATATGATACACCCTCAGGGAGAGTCAGTTTATCTATTTCAGCTTTTGCGGCGTTGGCAACGTTTGTTGCGTTGTAGCCCTCTGCTACGCTGGCGGTTACGCTGAGATATCGCTTTTGGTCTAATCTTTTGATAGTGTTTAGGCTGTCGGCTTTGGTGATTACGGCGATGTCAGACAGCTTAGCTGTTATCTTTTCGCCTTTCATGTCGGTAGTTTCGATAACGTGGTTTCTGATGTCTTTTTCGGTAAGTCCTTTTGCGGAACCGTCTACAACCTGTACCGTAAGGCTGTCGCTGCCTGTTTCAAGTATAGTTGCCTTCTTTTCGCTTGTCATCATTCCCGAAATATCCATAAATACTTGTGCTACCGTAAGGCCTTTTTTCATAGCCTTTTCTTTGTCAACGCTTATGCGAAGTTCCTGAGTTGTTTCGTCAATGCCGTTGGAAGCGTCTTGCGCGCCTTCTGTTTTACCAAGAGTATCTGCAATCGTGTTAGCTGATTTTTGCAGAGTGTCAAAGTCGTCGCAATATACGTTTATAGTAATACCTTCGCCGGTCATCATGGACATCATATTTCCCATGCCTGACGAATCAACGCTTATTTCACAGTCAAGGTCGGAGCATTTTTCCTCAATTTCGGTACATATTTCGGAAATAGGTTTTGAAAGCTTATTCTCATCGTTTAAGATGACGTAAAGAGAAATTGCGGTATCGTCCCCGCCTCCGATTGATATACTTGACAGAACATTTGAACCTACGACCGCGCCGACTGTATTAATATCATCGACGGTGTTCAGACGCTTGATAATTTCGTCGGAGGTTTTTGTGGCGGTTTCAAAATCCGCTTCATCGGGCATAGTAACCGTCATAGAAATCTGTGTGCTGTCCATACTGGGCATATATGAAAACCCCATGCTCAGCGACAGGTAAGCCGAACCTGCAAGGAGTATCACAGAGCCAAGAATCAAAAGCACTTTATGGTCAAGGGTAAACGCCGTAAGACGTCTGTAACCTAGGACAAGTTTAGATTCTCCGTTGTTGTTTTTCTTTTTTTTCTGTTTTTTCAGCATACCCTGCGCCATAGCAGGAACAAGCGTAATTGCAACGATAAGACTTGCAAGCAGTGAGTAGCCAATCGTCAGAGCCATATCCTGAAACAGAGTTCTTGTTATTCCGTGTACAAATACGATAGGAAGAAAAACAGAAACTGTCGTAAGAGTAGAAGCGATTATTGCGCCCGTTACCTGTACAGCGCCGGATACAGCCGCCTGAACAGGCGATGCGCCGTTGTTTCTGAGGCGGTAGATGTTCTCAATAACGACGACAGAGTTGTCAACAAGCATACCTACGCCAACCGCAAGACCGGAAAGCGAAATAAGGTTCAGTGTTATTCCCGAAAAGTACATTAATACAATCGCAAAGATAACGCTGATTGGAATCGAACATGCAATAATTACTGTCGGACGAATGTCTTTGAGGAAGAAAAGCAGTATAATTATTGCGAAAAGTCCGCCCCAGACAAGATTGCTTATAACAGAGTCAACAATAAGATGAATGTAATCTCCCTGGTCCATAAGGGTTGTAAAACTCAAATCGGGATACTGTTCGGTAAGTTTAACAAGAGCCTTATGTATGTTGTCCGATACCTCTGCGGTAGCGGCGTTAGACTGCATTGTAAAAGACACCATAACACCGTTATTGCCGTTAAGCTTTGCATAAATTTCGCTGCTGTTGTCAACAAGGTTAATGTCGGCAACGTCAGACAGATATATCGGTTCAACATCGTCTATTCCCAGGTCAACAAGCAAGAGGTTGTTGATGTCATCTGTTTGTGAGAACTTATCACCTACACGCACAAGCATACTGTCACCACTGCCTGTCAGGTAGCCTGCGGGCATAGAGAAATTCTGAGCTGTGAGTATCTGAGAAATCATATCCATTGTAACGGTGTTTGTAATATCAGCCTGTTCAAGGGTTTGTTTTTTAGTGTCGTTGAGCTGTTTAATACCGTCGTCAAGGTCTTTTTGTGACTGTTCAAGCTGAGTAATGGTATTATTTACTGTATTTTCGGTCAGCTTCAAATCGGTTGACGCTGAGTTCATCTGATATTCGGCTTGTGATTTTTGGGTGCCTAACTCAGCTTTTGCTTCTTTGATAGTAACTGCACCCTCATCAAGCTGGTCGATAGTATCGTACAGGACTGCAATTCCCTGGTCTATCTGAGAGAGTCCGTCCTCAAGTTTCTGTACATCATCGTCTATCGTATCGAAAGAAGTGCCAAGTTCTTTCAGTGTAGTGTTTATCGTATCTAAAGACGTATTTGCAAGGTCAAGGGCGCTTTTTGTTGCACGAACAGTAATATCTATTGTCAGGGGAGTAACGCCTCTTGCTGTCATTTGAGCCTCAGTTTCTGCAAGCGAAGCTTTTGTTTGAGTATATTCTGGGCTTGATTTAAATTCGTCTGATGCACGCTTTCTTTCTTCCTCAGAAAGCGCAGAGTTGTTTACAATAGCCTTGAGTGCGACTTCAAGGTCATTGTCGGAGGCTTTGAGGGCAGAATATGAGTCGGACAGTGCTTTCAGAGTATCATAATCATTTTGCAGGCTGTCACGTCTGTTTAGCACTTCATGCATGGCTTTCTGGACTTCTTTCATAACAGAAAGCGTAGTGGAAAGCTGTTGTTTTTGCGATGTGAGGTCTGAGATAGTATCCACTAAGGTAAGCTTGGTTTCAAGCAGTTCTTTTTCTTTGGAAGAAATTTCCGCTTCTGCCGACGCAAGCTGATAGGCTATCTCATCATGTTGTTCGTCCAGCAATGCTTTACCTTTTTCGATGTCCTCCTTACCGCTTTTAGCCTGTTCAAGGCCGTCCTCAAGTTGTGCTTTAGCGTCGTCAAGTTCTTTTTCGGCATCGGCGAACTGTTTTTTCACAGCGGTCTGAACTGTATCGTTTACATTTTTAATTTTATCCTCAGAGAGTACTACTTCAATTGACTGTTCAACGATACCTCCGATAGAAACGGAAGCTACACCGTTAATACCTTCAAGTTTATTCTGGAGAACGTCTTTTGTAAAATCGGACAGCTCATATATAGTACTATCTGCCTTGCTGACTGCGACAACAGCAACAGGCAACATATTCGGGTTGATTTTCATAATATATGGAGTGCCGACCTTATCGTCCCACGAACCGGAAAGCTGGGTAAGTTTGCTGTTAAGGTCAACCGTAACGGTATCCATATTAACGATGTCGTTAAACTCCATAGTCACAAAAGAGTAGTTTTCTGATGAACTTGATGTTATTTCTTTTACGTTATCTAATGTTGCCATTGTCTGTTCCAACGGTCGTGTGACAGTTGATTCAACTTCCTCAGGACTTGCGCCGATGTAAGTTGTTATAATAATGACATATGGGAGTTCCAGGTCGGGAAAAAGACTTGGCGTCATATTGAGGTATGAAACTGCACCCAGCACAATAACAAGTACCACAGCAACAAAGATAGTGAGAGGTTTTCTGACACTGAACTTTGGTAACATAATTGTATTCCTCTTTTCCGTCAACTATTTAGCGTATTCAGCCGATGTGCTGAACAATAGTAATCAAACAAATTATACTTTAAATAGACACCAAATATTTTAACATATTGTTAATTATTCGATTAGAAAACCATTAAAGATTATGGCAGAATCAGCGGATTTTTTGGGTGAAATATTAGTGTTGCCTAACAAAGGATTGTATGCAAGTATGATCGAAACAATCACTGTACGCTCTGCACAAAAAATTATGCATAAGGATTTATAAACACAAAAACTCCCCCGAACATTACGAACGGGGGAGAAGCTTGTACTGAGAAAAGGATTAGAGCT
>ONAH01000054.1 GCA_900315715.1 uncultured Eubacteriales bacterium | reverse complement strand
TCAATTTGTCAAGTGGTATTTTAAACAACATTTACTGTTGCTTTTTGTACATTGTTTTTTTGATGCTTAAGTTGTGGATAGTGATTTATAAATAATAGTCAATTACCAGCGTAATGCGCAAAAACAAGAATGTATTTGTTTATGGAAGTAATAAAGTGATTACATATAAAAAAGCGATATCCGCCAATAAAGCGAGTATCGCTTCTTTAGCCTTACAGTTGCTCTTTTTAACTGATTTGCACACTGTCGTAAATAGAGGTGATAATACTTACACAACGATCAATACCAAGCGTACCACTGTCAAGGCAAATATCGTAATTGTCAGGTGAACCCCATGTATTACCGGTGTATAGCTCATAGTATTTCTTGCGGATTTTATCTTTATCGGCAATACGTTTTTTAGGATCTTCATCACGCTGACCGTATTCCGATACAATTCTATTCGCACGTTTTTCATCTGATGCATGAACAAACACTGTTAAACAATCGGCTGTATTACGGAGAATATGATCGGCGCATCTTCCTACAATGACGCACGCTCCTTTTTCGGCAAGTTCAGTTATAACCTTTTTTTGTGCAAACAACATCTTGTCAGTCATAGCACCCACGGTGCTGTCATAAATATTTGCAACGGATACGTTTTCGTCATTTGATGCGACATATTCCTTTGCAAAACCGCTTTCTTCGGCAATCTTTTCGATTATTTCACTGTCGTAGCATGGAATGCCAAGTGACTGTGCGACAAGCTTTCCAATTGTGCGTCCGCCACTTCCAAACTCACGACTGATAGTGATTATACGGTTGGCGATATAAACTCCAGAATCGGTTGGCTTGGGGGAAGTGTCGTTTGCAAGAGATCTTTTGAAAAGCTCAAAGAGTATAGCAGAAAGTGCAAGCGCAATAGTGTCAGCAATAGGCTGTACCCACATAAGGCCGTCCGCACCGAAAGCAGCGTCCAAAATAAAGCAGAAGAGCGGGAATGATACGATGAAACGTATAACGGCGATAAGCAGAGACGTTTTCCATTTTCCGACTGCCTGAAAAATGGCGTCATATAGTGCTACAAGACACATACCGATAGCACACCATGACCAACGGCGGATAAACACACCGCCAACTGCAATAGTTGCGGCATCATCTATAAACATTTTAATAAATAAATCAGGTATGAGCTGTACCAAGGAAAGGAACAATACGGAGAATATCCACAGTATAGTAAAAGCCAATTTTGTGACGTCACGAACACGCTTATGATCTTTTGCACCATAGCTGTATCCTATCAAAGGCATAACACCCTGTGCAATACCGATGCTGATATGAAGTGCAATAGTTCCGCATTTTGCAGTGACACCATATGCTGCAGCAATTATATTGCCGTTCTCATGTCATACAATTAGGGCTGTTAGCAACGAAATAGAGAAGCAAACAAGCAGAACAGAAAGAGCAGCCGGAAAGCCTACCGACAGTATTCCAAGAGATACATCTTTTTTCATTGTGAAGTACTTCGGGGAAATGGTAAGACAGGTCTTTCCATTGATTCTAATTAGTACAAGAATAAAATATATTAGCGAGATGACGTTGGAAATAGCTGTTGCAATTGCAGCGCCAGATACACCCATTCCAAAAACGGAAATAAAAATCGGATCAAGAATTATATTCAGAATCCCACCTATTGCCAGACCGATACCGGCTTCCTTTGTTTTTCCAACAGCACGCACCAAATGACCGAGTGAAAGCCCTGCAACAGTAGGAATACCGCCAATAACAAAAACATACAAAAGGTATTTTGCAGTATGGCTAAATGTGTATTCATCAGCTCCGGCAATGGTAAGTATTGGTTTCATCAAAGCAGCAAGTACCACACAGAGAAAAGCGGTTGTAGCAAGGCTTGCCCAAAAGCAGAAGGATGACGCTTTTTTTGCCGTGGCCTCATCGTTTTTGCCCATACTTCTTGCAATCAGACTGTTTGCACCGATACCGAAAAGGTTTGCTACTGCTGTAAGTACAGTAAAGATAGGGAAGGCGATAGAAAGTGCAGCAAGCTGATTTGGATCGCCAGTCTGTCCGATAAAGAATGTGTCCGCCATACTGTAAAGAATAACAATGATCTGACTGATAACAGTAGGAACAGCCAACTTTGCAACTGCTTTGCCAACGGGCATAGTGGTAAATAATTCACTTTTGTTTTTTTCGGTTCTTTCGGTTGTCATACTTACTTGCGCCCCCTGTTCATATTTTCAAGCGCAATCTTAAGCAATCGTGAAAACTCTGCCTGTTCCTCAGTATTCATTCCGTCCGATATGGCATTTTGTATGTCGAGAGCGATTTTTCTTAGTTTTTCTTCAAGTTGTCTACCTTGCTCAGTGGGAATAAGACGAGTCTTTCGTGCATCCTGCGGATCGCTGACCTTTGAAATAAAGCCCTTGCTTTCAAGCCGCTCAATAATACCTGCAACCGTTGACTGTGAAAGCTGGAGTTGTTCCTTTAGTTGAGATGCAGTGATTTCCGGCTTGCGTAGTGCTGCAATTAGGGCATCACTTTGAATTGATGTAAGCCCAAGATCTTCCATTTTAATATTTCGGTAATACGTTACGGCATTTCCAAGTTTGACGATTAGGGACGCCGTAACAAATTCATTCTGATGTATCATTCATGTTCCTCCTTAAAATAAATCGCTAGCGAAGAATCGCATACGATGTATTTTATCACTTTTTTCCGAATATGTCAATATATTTCTATGATAAATCAGATAATGTAGAGGAGATTAACTATTTACCAAAGATGAACAAAATCAGTACGCACCCTATCCATATTTCAGTGGGATAGGGTGTGTATCTGTCAATATCATATATTCGGGGAGAATGTTGCTATTTCTAGGAGTTTGTTAATTAATGTTTTTTTAGTGTGATTCATAAAGATAACCTTGTTAAGAAGTTTTGTTAAACTGTTGAGAAAAAACACACTATATTTAATGTAATTTTTGTCCCAAAAGCTTTCCTACATTGACGGGGAGTTCTATTTTTGTATCGACAAGAGCCATGTAGTCGGGTAGAAGTGTTATTGCGTTTCTTTCAAACATCAATAGTACAGTTGACCCGCCATATTCGAAATATCCTTTCTCTTTACCCTTAATGGCGACCTTGCTGTCTGCGGTGTTGCGTATTTTTCCAACAAGCAGAGCTCCTATTTCCATCTGGACTACATTACCAAAGATCGGACTGTCGATTAATGCGTATTCACGGCTGTTGCGAAACCAAACAGGGTATTGTTCGCAGCATATAGGTCGGACACTATGCAGAACGCCGTCGATTCTTTTTTTGCTTATTATATTGCCGTCAACGGCATACAGGTAATGGTGATAGTGTTGTGGTTCTAAACGAAATACGCAACATATACCGCCTGAAAAGCGATTTGCAATCATATCGTTTTCTAGAAGGTTTGATATTGTGTAAGAGCTGTGCTTAATATCCATTGTGAGATTGTTGCTGATAGTGTAAATGCTCAGAAATCCGTCACATGGCATTATAGCCGAAATGTCTTCGTCATGCTCTGGGGTTATTTGCTTGTAACGTGTAAAAAAGTCATTGAACGATCGATAAATCTGCCCGTCAAATTCGTTCATGTTGATATTGTATTTTTTTATATAATGAGAGATAAGCCATTTAGACAATGGGGAAGAAAAGTATTTTGCCGCAAGTTTTGAGAAGCCGGGAGAAACAAGTGGTTTTAGTATGAATCTACCCGGTATTGTTGTGTATAAAAAATTAAGCATAATATCAAATGATTCCTCGAAGAATAAACAGTCCCACAGCTTCTGCTGCGCCAAGTACCATTATAGCGATTTTTCCGGCAATGCGTGGTTTAGCAATTTCAAAGGGGGCTAGAAATCCGCATGCCATAGGTATGAGTGCCAGCGAATAAGCGAACGGAGTGGAGATAATGCCAAATGTGTAGAGAATGTATACTATTGGCAACACAAGAGCGATTGTTGTTACGGGAACGCCCAAGTAACTTTTTCGGCTGCCGGTTTCGTTGTGCTGGCGATTTTCCTCCAGAACGTTGAAATATGCAAGGCGTATTAATGCAGCAAGAATGTAAAGTGTTGCAATACAGCCCGATATCAGCTTGTCTGGAGAAAACATATAAGCAAATACTCCGGGCAGAACGCCAAATCCGATCAGATCCGCAAGAGAATCTATTTGAATACCAAAGCGTTTTTCATCGTTAGTGCGTTTTTTTGTAGAGGCGACGGCACCGTCGAACATGTCGCAGAAACCGGCAAGCATAAGCAGAAAAACGGAAAGTTTTGCATTTTCTCCAATAGCCGCAAAAATACCGGTGCAAGCAAATATCATTCCTGCGTATGTAAGTATTACAGTGTAGTCATAATATCCGATAGGGCATTTAAAGTTTTTTTTCATATTCGCACACCTCGTTCGATTGATTATGACGTAATTATACCAATTTCATCTTGAATCAATATTGATAAAACAGGAAATTCTATTCAATGTTTATTCAAGGTTGAAGTGTGATAATATCTTGTATATAATGGGTATCATAGGGGGGATTAAAAGATGAGAATACTTGTAGTTGAAGACGAAC
>ONAH01000211.1 GCA_900315715.1 uncultured Eubacteriales bacterium | reverse complement strand
TAGACATCTAAAATGACCTTAGCCGGTGGTCTGGTTAAGGTCATGTATATCAGTATTATTTTTTGTTATATTTATTGCTACGGTTGGTTCGTTTTATTTTAGGGACTCTCAGGATATTTTTTATTGCCTTTTTCGGGTCGTGGCAGGATATTTGGAAGTGCCTTTGGATATAGAGTTTTACATGACCTTGCTGATATTATACTCCAGATATTGAGCGGCGCCCAGATATTTTTTATAAATGATTTTCTATTTGCTCTGCATAATTAGCTTTTCTACTACGAGCAAAATGACTCTTTCAGTCAATGAATTCTATTTTTTTTAATTTACCAAATAAAAAAGATTATATTTATTTCGCAGATGAAAAACCACATAATAGGTGCTGTCAGTCTGCCGATAATATGATGCGAAACAGGTTCAGCCCCTGTGACGTCTCTTATAATCATCCTTTATGGCTCCAAGCATCTCGCTATCGTCAAAGGCTTCCTCCATCATTTTTGCGCTGGCACAGGCTCTTGCGCGGCTGACCATCTTCGACATTACATTGAAGTTTTTTCTTCCTCCGGCATCTCCTTCTGTACGATTGTCAAGTCCTTTTTCAGAATCATCATGCTTTTACTATTTTTTTGTTTCTATTTTTTTCTTATCGGACCAGTCGGTAAGGGGTTCTTCCTCACCGCAGAGTCTTGCCCGGAAATAATAGGTCTCCTTAGGTTTAAGTTTTCGTATGGCTGTCTTTTTTTCCAGGTTTTCTAATGCGAACTTTTTTGTTTCTGCATTATTTAAATCTTCCTCCGTTCCGTATTGAACTTCCACATACTTTGCTTCAGGAAAAACAGTCTTTACATGATTTCTGAAATTCTTCCAGTTGATCACCACTTTTCTTCCGGATTTCGCCGATAATTTCGGCTCATAACTCGGCCATGCTGCTCCGTATGCATCACAAAAATTACCGTCGGAATCTTTACAATATATATATGGCTCACGACAACCGCGATCGTAGTAGCTGTATGTCTCATTTACTTTATCATCGCCGAATACAGCCTCTCTATTGGTATACGGATCATACCAGTTTGAAAACTCCGGCTTGCCTCTATCCAAAAACAGATCACAGGCAATGGTATTCGTAAACATCGTTGCGACACTGCAGCCGAATTTTCCTTCCCACAGAGTAAATTTCGTAGGCAGTCCGGTTCCCGGGCGCGGATGTATTGGTTCTACTTCCACCTTTGTTATATAGTATTGAGTATTATCCATGGCTGATCCATAAACTGACATCGTTAATTTGCACGGAGGGCCTTGCATATTAAACGTATAAGTTCTGGTTCCCTTTTCTTTTGTTGCCTTACTTTTATATTCAACAAAGCTGTATTGACCCGTATTGGCCTTATAATAACAGCAATTACCGGGCATATAGTAATACACTCCAAAATAATTTCCCTCGTCCTGATGATCGTTCAGAACTTCCCATGTAACAGTCACTCTGAACTGATCGGACCAGCCGTCATAATAAACAGGTTTGCCCGCAAATGACTTTACAGACTCTGTTTCCTGTGTTTTTTCTTCAATAGTAACAGCCTCCAGACCTGATTCATCCGCAAATATAGCTGTAGAGAACAGCTCTGTAGCTAATACCGTACAAAGCATTGCCGCGATTATCTTTTTTATTCTCATGTAACGTTCCTCCTCTTGCCTTGTTATTCGCTTTTTTTAAGGAAACGCTGATTTAATCAGTTTTTCCATAAGTCGTTTGACGACCACTATGTGGGATCATTTTGTTACCATTCACGGCCACAAAGGCCGTGAATAGTAACATCATTATATTGTTTTTAAAATTATAACATTTATATATGTGTCATGGAAAGTCCTGAGTATTATTCCTGACACAGACTTCATCTTATCAGATTTTTCCTTAATATTCCATACCCCATTGCGATCATCAAAAAGGCCATGCATGCCAGATTATGCTGTTGAGGAATCAAAAAAGGCTGGATATGATGTTGAATATATACGGCTTCATTAAGGTTTTTTTGAATACCAAATAAAAAATATATCTAATTGCTAAGCATGCCCGGATCTCCCAGGAGCCCGTGCACACCAT
>ONAH01000058.1 GCA_900315715.1 uncultured Eubacteriales bacterium | reverse complement strand
GCTGTTAAGGATAAGAATGACGCTGAAAATATTTCTAAGGTTCTTTATCCGAACGATAACAGCTATGAAGGAAAGGTGCTCAGACTTAAGCAGCAGTATTTCTTCTCATCTGCATCACTTCAGGATATTCTTAAGAGATATAAGGCAAAGCATGGCAAAGATCTGTCACACTTCGCTGAGGAAACAGCTATTCAGCTTAACGATACACATCCCACAATTTCTATTCCTGAGTTTGTAAGACTTCTTACAAATGACGGCTGCGACTTTGACTGGGCTCTTGACGTTGCAAGAAAGACCTTCTCCTACACTAACCACACAGTTATGCAGGAAGCACTTGAGAAATGGGATATCAAACTCATGCAGAGCGTTATTCCTGATGTATATGATATTATCGTTAAGATCAACGACAGACTCATGGCAGAGCTTAAGGAAAAGAAGGTTTCCAAGGACGCTGTCAAGAATATGGAGATCATCGATGGTCATCGTGTTCATATGGCAAGAATGGCATCATACATTTCTACATATGTAAACGGTGTTGCTGCTATCCATACACAGATCCTTAAGGACGATACTCTCAAAGAGTGGTATGAGCTCTATCCTGAGAGATTCCAGAATAAGACAAACGGTGTTACACAGCGCCGCTGGCTCGGTCTTTGCAACCCCGAGTATGCTGAATTCATTACAGACCTTATCGGCAACAAGTGGCTGCGCAATCTTGACGAGCTCAAGAAGCTTGAAAAACACCTTACACAGGAAAATATTGATAAGTTCAGCGGTATTAAGTATCAGAAGAAGAAGGAGCTTTCTGAGTTTATCCAGAAGCACGAGGGTGTTTATATTGATCCTGATTTCTTCTTTGATATCCAGGTTAAGCGTCTCCACGAGTATAAGAGACAGCTTATGAACGCTTTCTCAATCATGGCTATCTACTTCCGTCTGAAGGAAGGCAAGCTCCCGAACTTCACACCGACAGCATTTATCTTCGGTGCTAAGGCAGCTCCCGGCTATGCAAGAGCTAAGGCAATAATCAAGTACATCAATGAGATCGCTAAGCTTGTAAACAACGATCCTGATGTTAACAATAAGATGAGAGTTGTATTTGTTTCCAACTACAACGTATCATATGCTGAGAAGATCATTCCTGCTGCTGATATCCACGAGCAGATCTCTACAGCCGGCACAGAGGCTTCAGGTACATCCAACATGAAGTTTATGGCTAACGGTGCTGTTACAATCGGTACCTATGACGGCGCTAATATCGAGATCGCAGAGTGCGCAGGCGAAGAGAATGAATACATCTTCGGTGCAAGAGTTGAAGAGATCGAAGAGCTCAAGAAGGGCAAGTATGATCCTAAGAAACTCTATGAGGCTAACGAAGAGATGAAGAAGGTTATTGATACACTTATCGACGGCCGCTTCTCAGACGGTGGCAAGAAGGGCGAAGGCTCATTTGAAGAGCTTCATAAGTCACTTCTTGAAGGCGCTTCATGGCATCCGGCAGATCACTACTTCATCCTCAGAGATCTTCCTGATTACATCGAAACAAAGATCAAGGCTAACAACGATTACAAGGATAAGAGAGCATTCGGCTACAAGTGCCTGATGAATACTGCTAACTGCGGTAAGTTCTCATCAGACCGTACAATCCTTGAGTATGCTAACGAGCTTTGGAAGGTTAAGTCCAAGTAATCCGGCAGTATAACAAGCATAAAGGCGGTATGTCACCATCTGGCGGCATACCGCTTTTTCAAGGAAAATGACTACACCGGAGGTATGATATGATTAATACCGATTTTTGGAATGAAAACGGCTTTATCCGTCTGAAAAACGGGCTGTATGTAAAAAAGCTGTATGAAATAATAATATTTGCCGAAATAAACGAAGATAGTATTGTTTTCAGATGCGACTGCGGATCATCAACCGTGGATTTTGAGGATGAGGTTACCAGATTTATTATTAATGAAGCTGCTCAGGCTGATGGAGTAGACGGCTTCCTTTCCGAACGCAGAATGGAAATAGTCTGCCGTCCGCAGGGCAACGGAAATGAAACAGAGCTTGCTGAAAAAGCTATTAAAATAATATCTGACGCCCGGGAAAAATATGGTCTTATCCCTGCCTGCACCAAATGTAAAAGACTTGCTCCGGTAGATGTGTATATTCAGGGCAGCAAGGGCGGAACCATCTGCGGCATATGCAAGGATGAAAAAGTACTTTATGACAAGCACGAAAAAATCAAGGAAAAATATCAGGCTAAGGGCGAAAAAAATAAAAATCCGGGTCTTGAATGGAAACCAATAAAATACTGTTTTATGATTGGAATTGGTTTTGGTATTCTGTCTGCAGTTATTTATTCTATTATGCTTATTATTTCTACTGTAATACCGCAGGTAGGATTATTTCCGTGGATACCATCTGCTATAGCTGGTTATAATGTTATGAGAAGAATTATTAAAGTAGACTATAATTCACTTTTTGCCCGTTTCATGTCAGCCACAGCAGGGACATTTATTTCCACTCTTGCATTTTGCGTTATAGGATTCATAGTTGTATATTCTATTATTATGGGTACGGGACAGATTCTGATTTCTTTTGCTACGATTATGGCAGTAATAATGTGGCTTACAGGTTATTTCTTCGCAGCAGCTGTTGCTTATTTTTCGGATCAGAGTATATAGGCACGGAGGAAAAGAGGACGACCTTTCTTAAGGTTTTTCCCTTTTCAAATCCCTTTTCCTTAACTCACCCCTTCGTGGGACGGTATTAAAACGCTTTCCTATGGTGCAAAACGTCAATTTTAGTTTGTGTTAGAAGGGGTCAGGTGCTGAACGCTTTACTCTGTTGCTGAACGTCAACTGTAGTTTATTGTTCGTGAGACCGTTACAGTCTCCCTGTTCTGACTAGCAGCGTAAGTCTAAGTAAACTTAGCAATTACAGCAGCACCGCGGTCAGTAAAATAGTCACGCGCATTAAGAGCGTAACGTAGTGAAGCGACACCATCGCGTTACGGGTCCAGCGTCACGCTGGCCATCGCGTTGCGGCACCAGCGGCTCGCCGGGCGCCGGTGGGTTGAAAAAAAATGAAATATGGGTTATAATAGGATTCAGAAATTGGATGTTGTCTG
>ONAH01000061.1 GCA_900315715.1 uncultured Eubacteriales bacterium | reverse complement strand
GTTAATTCCCGAAGCAGTAGGCGGTGTAACTATCCGTAAGTTAATAGTGCTGTTTATTATTATGATAGTAGTAAAAATACTGATAGATGTGTATCTTAAAACGAAGAATGGTATGCTGCTGCAGGCAACGGGTGCAAATGAGCAGTTTGTAGTAATGCTTGCAAAAGACCCCGGTAAAATGAAAATACTTGGATTATCTATCGGAAATGCACTTGCTGCATTATCAGGAGCGATCGTTGCACAGGCAAATGAAACTGCCAATACAACAATGGGTACAGGTATGGTAGTGTTTGGTTTGTCAAGTGTTATTATCGGATTGACACTATTTCGCAAGGTTAAGTTTATGAAAGCAACTACTATGGTAATACTTGGCACAATAATATATAAGGCATGTTTGCAAATAGCAGTATCGCTTGGACTTGCGTCGGATTATAATAAGCTTCTCATGGTAATACTGTTTATTATAGCACTTGTACTCAGCGGAAAACTTACCAGAAAGGGCGGTAATAGTAATGCTCAAGCTTGAAAATATCAATAAGACATTTAATGCTGGTACGATTGATGAGTGTACGCTCTTTAAGGATTTTTCTCTTGAGATAGAAAAAGGTGAGTTCGTATCAGTAATAGGTTCAAACGGAAGCGGAAAGACTACTATGCTTAATATAATATGCGGTTCAATGCCGATAGACTCCGGCAGAATAATGTTTGAGGGCAACGATATTACTAAGCTTTCAGAGTACAAAAGGGCAAAATATATGGGACGTGTATTTCAAGCACCGGGTATGGGTACTTGCCCAAACCTTACTATACTTGAAAATATGTCGCTTGCCGATAATAAAAATAAGACTTTTGGATTAACAAGAGGTGTAAATAAGAAAAGAGTAGATTATTATAAATCTCTTGTAGAGGAATGCGGTATCGGACTTGAAAACAGAATGAATGTTCCTGTCGGTAGTTTAAGCGGCGGACAAAGACAAGCGCTTGCACTAGTTATAGCTAATATGGCAGATATAGATTTTTTAGTGCTTGATGAACATACAGCAGCACTTGACCCCAAATCTTCACAGCTTGTGATGCAGCTAACAGATAAATTTGTAAAGAAAAGCAACATAACTACTCTTATGGTAACTCATAATCTTCGTTTTGCAGTAGAGTACGGCAGCAGGTTAATAATGATGCATGAGGGAAAATGTATAGTTGACATTAAAGGTGAGGAAAAGAAAAACTGTAATGTTGATGATTTGTTGAGAAAGTTCAACGAGATAAGCATTGAAACCGGAAATTGATTTTTCATTAACAGAGAGGAGTATTAATGTGGAAAAAAACATTCTAATGATACTTGGCCCTAACCTAAACATGGTAGGTCTGCGTGAGAAAAATGTATACGGAGAAGAAACAGCCGAAAGCATTAACGAAGATGTACGCAAATGGGCAGACGAACTTGATATGAATATAGAGATATTTCAGTCAAACAGTGAGGGAGATATTATCGGCAAGATACATTCTGCTCTTGGAAAAAATGACGGGATAATAATAAATGCAGGAGCATACACACATTATAGCTATGCAATTCGTGATGCAATAGCTTGTGTGCCGTCTGTGCCTGTAATAGAGGTACACATGTCAAACATTCATGCAAGAGAAGAATTTCGCCACAAGACTGTAATAGGTGCGGTGTGTAAAGGGCAGATAAGCGGGTTTGGAAAATACAGCTATCATCTAGCACTGTATGCATTAAAGGAGGCAATACTGTGAAAAAATCTGATGTCGCAGAAAAGCTCAGATTTTATGTGAGGCTCAAGAGATTAGCTTCAAAACTTGATGTATCCGGAAACCAAGGTGCACTGATAACAAGCGAAAAAAACATATTTTATTTGACGGACTTCGCAAACAGTGAGGGAACGCTTTTTGTAACAAGAGATAAAACATATTTTTTGGTTGATTTTCGTTATGGTGAAGCGGTAAAAAACAGTGTGACAAACTGTGAAGTAGTGGTTTATAAAAAGTATTATGAAGCACTCATTGAGATAATAAAGCGTCACGAAATAAAAGAGATAATTACGGAAACAGAAAGTATTACCGTAAGACGTTTTGAGAGTTTTAGAAAGATTTTTGCAGAATGTGGCTGTGAGATGTCAAATAACGACACTTTGGATAAATTACTTACGAATTTGAGAATAGTGAAGTCCAGTGAGGAAATAAAGAAAATCAAACAAGCTCAAAAAATAACTGAGGAAGCATTTACAGAACTTCTTAATTATGTAAAAGTAGGTGCAGTAGAGCGTGAACTTGCACTTGAACTTGAATTTTTAATGAGAAAAAAAGGTGCAAGCGGTGTGTCATTTGACTTAATAACTATTGCAGGCAAGAATACTTCAAAACCGCATGGAGTTCCGGGGGAATACGCAATTCGGAGCGGAGATTTTGTTACGTTTGATATAGGTGCAGTCTATGAAGGATACCACAGCGATATGACAAGAACGATAGCGGTAGGAGATGTAAGCGAATTTCAGCGTGAGATATACAATATAGTATATAAGGCTCAGACAGCAGCCGTATCAACTGTAAAAGCCGGTGTTAAAGCAAGTTATGTTGACAAAGTTGCAAGAGATATAATAACACAACAAGGTTACGGGGAGTGTTTTGGTCATTCGACAGGGCATGGAGTGGGACTAGATATTCACGAACAGCCTTTTGTTTCTACACGAACAGATATTATACTAAGTGAAGGAATGATAATAACTGTTGAACCGGGTATATATATTCCGGAAAAGTTTGGTGTAAGAATTGAGGATATGGGAGCGGTTACCTCAAAGGGATATGACAACTTTACTTCGCTGCCAAAGGAACTTATTGTATTGTAAGGGGGAGATAATGTGATATATACAGATCTTACAAAGAAAGCGATGAGAATTTCTTTTGAGGCACATAAAAACCAACTTGATAAAAGCGGTTTACCGTATGTTTATCACCCCTACCATTTAGCCGAACAAATGGACGATGAATATTCTGTTTGTATTGCACTTCTGCATGATGTTGTAGAAGATACACCTATTACAATATCAGATCTAAAGAAAGAAGGCTTTCCTGACGAAGTAATAGAAGCAATAGCATTAATGACTCACGAAAAAACCGAACCATATTTTGATTATGTACGAAGAATAAAAAACAATCCGATCGCAAGAAAAGTAAAGCTTGCAGATTTGGCTCACAACAGTGATATTAGTCGAATAGGATATACTAACGATGAAGTTGTGAGAAGGAGAGAGAAGTATAAAAAAGCTATTGAGATACTGACAGCCGAATAAAAAATAGCTCCTGTTCCGCACTATCGGACAGGAGTGATTTTTTATTTATGAATAGATTTAGCGTAATCTAATAACTGTTGTTTTTCGTTTGGAAGATGTTCGGCAATTACTTCTTCAAGCAGTTGGTTTAGAATTATTCCAAGTTCTTTGCCGGGAAAAAATCCTTCTGCAATAAGGTCATTACCATTTACAGCAAGGTCTTTGAGAGAAAAACAAGCTTGTTCTTCAATTATTTCGGTGCCAATCTGTTCTATTTTGTCGAATGTGGGGAGCCTTTCAAAGACAATAGGATTTTTAGCAAGATCATCAGCCCGTTTCATCTTTAAAAGCATAAAAAACAATTCAGGTGAATATCTGTTCAGAAATTTTTTTATAGCGAATCTGTCGTCTTTGATAGGGAAGTCATGCAGTTTGACAATCTGAGTAACCGTATCTTTAGTGTAATTATCAAGCTTTAGTCTGTCAAGAATGTTTTTAGTTATTTCACAGCTGACATTAGCGTGACCGTAAAAGTGTCCCATACCTTTTTTTTCAATGTACGAATCCGGTTTACCGATATCATGGAATAATGCTGACAAACGAAGAATAGGAGAAGGTTCGATACTCTCAACAGCTTTTGCTGTATGTTCCCATACATCATAAATGTGGTGAATATTGTTTTGTTCAAAACCTTTCATGGGAAGAAGTTCGGGGATAACTTCTCCAAGAACGTCAATATATTCTATTAGGACATTAAAGACATTATTTCCGCAAAGAGTTTTGATAAGTTCGCTTGCAATTCTTTCCGCAGAAATATTTCTAAGCAGTTCTTTGTTTTTGAAGATAGCTTCTTTTGTATGATTCTCAATTTGAAAACCCAAAACAGAAGAAAAGCGTATAGCTCTCATAATACGCAAAGCGTCCTCATTAAATCTCTTGTCAGGATCGCCCACACAGCGGATAATTTTGTTATTTATATCATTCTCACCGCCGTGAAAATCTACAATTCCGTTTTCATCATTGTATGCGATGGAATTCATTGTAAAATCACGCCTTGCGGTATCCTCCTCAAGTTTAGTAGTGAATGTAACAAATTCGGGGTGACGATTATCCTTATACTCTGCGTCTATTCGGTATGTGGTAATTTCAAGAGGGTAGTTATTGATAAGAACGGTAACGGTTCCATGCTTAATTCCGGTTTCAAGAACACGATATTCGTGAAAAATCTGTTTAGTTTGTTCAGGCAGAGCGCTTGTTGTAATGTCGTAATCCTTAGGACTGATCCCCATTAGACTGTCACGAACGCAGCCGCCTACAATATATCCCTCAAAACCGTTTTTGTGTATAATATCAAGAGCACTTCTAACTTCATCGGGCAGAAAAACCTTTTTTTTCATAAATAATCCTTTCATCAATCAATTCATTCGTTTAAAATTCTCATTATTTATAATGAGCTCAGTAAGAGTAACGGGTGTATAGTTATTAATCTCAACATCAGCATTTAACATTCTATCACGGGATTTTATCAAAGGCCAGAAGTCCATATTCGTGCTTGCGTGGATATGTCCGTAAACCATATATGATTTGTTTTCTTTTTTCCAAGTAAGAAGCGGATAGTGGCACATAACGATAAGTTTGTTTAAATTGTATATTTCTTCATAACCTGTTATTTTTTCAAAGTATTTATGTAGGTTTTCATCTTTTAGCCAGCTTTCATCATGATTGCCCTGTATAAGAATCTTTTTTCCTTTTAGCTGTTTAAGTATAGTTTCCGGATCTTCACATTTGAAGAACATATCTCCGATAATGTAAACAGTATCGTTATTCTTTACTCTAGTGTTCCAATTTTCAATCATACATGCGTTCATAGTATTAACGTCCTCAAACGGGCGGTTTTGAAATTTGATAATAGCATGATGTCCGAAATGAGTATCTGCTATATAGTAAATCATATTATTTCACCCTTGTTAAATAGTTTATTACCTCACCTGCTATTATAAGGCCAACAACAGACGGTACAAAAGCATTACTTCCCGGAGCTTGCTTTACATAGCTGACGCTGGTTTTTCTGTCGTTCGGGAGAGTATCGTAAGATGCTGAAATTTGTATTTCAGGACGTCGAGGTGGTTCTTTTGAATATACGACTTTTAGTTTTTTTATTCCTCTTTTTTTTAGTTCACTCCTCATTACGCGGGCAAGCGGACAGACAGATGTTTTATATATATCTGATACTTCAAACATATCGGCATGTATTTTGTTGCCTGCGCCCATAGATGAGATGATAGGGGTATTTGATTGTTGGCACAGCTGGACGAGGGCGATTTTTCCCGAAACTGAATCAATCGCGTCAACAACGTAATCGTAATCGGAAAAATCAAAACGATCTGCATTATCAGCAGTAAAAAAAACTTTGTGATTATGTATTATCACATTCGGATTAATGTCAAGCAAACGCTCTTGCATAACATCTGTTTTGTACCTGCCAACCGTACTGTGAAGTGCGATAATCTGACGGTTTATGTTTGATGGTGCAACTTTGTCATCATCTATGATGTCAATACTGCCTATACCGCTTCTTATAAGTGCTTCGCAAACATATCCTCCGACACCGCCGATTCCAAAAACTGCAACACGACACTGCGACAGTGTATTAACCGCAGAGTTTCCGTAAAGCAGTGCAGTGCGGTTAAACTGATCGTTCAAAGAAACGTTATTATTTATGGATAATTCGTTTTCAACCATATATTAATCTCCTTAAAATCTCATAATAAAAAAACAATCAGCATATTCATTATTGAAAGGGGAAAGGAAAATGAATATGCCGAAAATGTTTTTAATCATAGCCATTGCGTGGATAGTATATTCAATGGTAAATGCAGCATCAGGCTTTGAGAAACCACTTCGCAAAAGTCTATACAATATAATGATAGGAATATCATCTCTGGTAATAGTACATTATTTAAGACCATATACAGGAGTTGATGTACCGATCAGTACAATGTCGCTGACAGTATCTTCAGTATTTGGAATACCTGGAACAGCGTTGATACTTGCATTAGATGTGTTTTTTTGAATTTGCGATTTCTTCGAGAGTTTGTTTAGCAAAGTCAGAGTTTCTTGTAATTGAGGCAATCATTATTTTGTAAATCATTTCAGCGTTTGACTGAAAGTTCTTTTTCACAAGACGTGCCTGTTTAGAATCGGGAACATAAAGCTGAAAGCTAAACAAATCTGTTTCCTCATCGGTGATGTGGCAATCCACAACATAACCGTTGCTGACTTTTTTAATTTCGACAGTGTTTTCAGTGTTGTTTTTTTCCTCCATGATAAGTTCAGTCACAGCAGACATAGCACGTTCCTTAATAGACAAAGGAAGTTCATCGCTTAAATTAGAGGCGATAAGCTTACCGCTTTTTGAAACGGTATAGAGATCATTTTCAGGATCTGTCAGGAGGATATTTTGTTTATTTTCGAGATCGGAGAAAGCGTCAGCGATTTCGAAGTAGTTAGCGATACCGTATTTTTGCATTGCAGTGATAACGAGATCTTTTTTGATTGGTTTTTTAATGCAATCGATAATATAACAGATTAGCAGACGAACGTTACTGCGGTTTCTCAGACCGCCCGGATCAATACCTGCGTCAATAGCGTCAAATTGATGTTCCATAAAGTCACCGCCTTATTAATTATTCTCTATTATTATAGCACATTTTTATACTCTTTGTACATAGTTTTGATATTAGAATTGAAGATTTTTATATATTGACTAAATAGAAAGATTATGATAAAATAATGGCAAAGGAGGAATGTATATGGATTATTTACCGTACATATGGATAGCTGTCATGATATTAGCTGCAGTATTTGAAGGAATAACTACACAGCTTGTGTCCGTTTGGTTTGTAATCGGAGCTTTGGTAGCGGCGATAATCAGTTTCTTTGTGCCGAATTTTGCAGTACAGTTTGCACTGTTTGTAGGTGTATCGCTGTTCATGCTAATAATCACAAAGCCGTTTGTAAAGAAGCTTAAACAAGCAAAATCCGAACCTACAAATGCAGACAGAAATATCGGCAAGACAGCGGTAGTTATCCAGCAAATCAACAATACAACAGGAACAGGTCAGGTTAAGCTTGCAGGAACCACATGGACTGCAAGGACTGTAAACGGAGAGATTGTTGATGAAGGACAGAAAGTTACTGTGCAGGAAATATCCGGTGTAAAGCTTATAGTTTCGCCGCTTGCACAGAAGTAAAAGGTAACAGTTTAATTTAGAGAGGAGAATTTTTATGCCTTTTATAGTATTTTTAGGAATAATTGTTTTTGTTGTACTTATCGTTATCGTATCTAATGTAAAGATAGTACCACAGGCAAATGCGTTCGTAATAGAAAGACTTGGCGCATACTTTGCAACGTGGGGAACAGGACTTCATGTAAAAGTACCGTTTCTTGACAGAGTTGCAAAGAAAGTATCGCTCAAAGAGCAGGTAGTGGATTTCCCGCCGCAGCAGGTTATCACAAAGGATAACGTAACAATGCAGATTGATACAGTAGTATATTTTCAGATAACAGATCCTAAGTTATATACTTATGGTGTTGAGCGTCCGATATCTGCTATTGAGAATCTCACAGCAACAACGCTGAGAAACATCGTAGGTGAACTTGAGCTTGACCATACACTTACATCACGAGATGTAATCAACAGCAATATCAGAACGATTCTTGACGAAGCAACGGATGCCTGGGGAATTAAGGTGAACCGTGTTGAACTTAAGAATATACTTCCGCCGAGAGAAATACAGGATGCCATGGAAAAGCAGATGAAAGCTGAGCGTGAGCGTCGTGCAAGAATACTTGACGCAGAAGGTGAGAAGCAGGGACAGATACTTGTTGCACAGGGACATAAAGAAGCAGCTATTCTTCAGGCTGATGCTATTCGTGAGTCTAAGATAAGAGAAGCACAAGGTGAAGCTGAGGCTATTCTCACAGTTCAGAAAGCATATGCAGACGCACTAAGAATGCTCAACGAAGCTAACCCGACAGATAAGGTAATTCAGCTTAAGAGTTTGGAGGCATTCCAGAAGGCAGCAGACGGCAAGGCAACAAAGATTATTATTCCATCGGAAATACAGAACCTTGCAGGACTTGTAACATCAGTAAAAGAAGTTGCGTCAACCGACTTAAATCTTGATGTAGTTAAGAGGTAAGATAGACTCATAGTAAATGTAAATAACAGGGTACGGGAGAGAAATTCCGTACCCTTTCTTTTTTTACAAAGTGCTAACGATAATGAACCAAAGAGGGGAGAACCTGCTGTAAGTGATTCTCCCCTATAAGTATTATTATATTGAAAATGATTTTTTAACTGTGGATAATGGTTATTGTTTTCTTACCAAATAAAAGGTATCAATCTATATTTGACTTTTTGTTTGTATTCTGTGTATCCCTCAAGACCTTTTTCAAGAACTTCTTCCTCATTTTTAATGCGTGTCACAAGTGAAAAAGGGTATATTAAGAATATCAGAAAAGAAATAACAGAACCTAAGATTAAAGGAATAGACAGAAACATAAAAATTGTCGCAGAATACATTGGGTGCCTGACGATACCGTATAATCCTGTGTCAATAACTTTTTGATTGTCCTGAACCTCAATTGTTCTTGAAAGATATGTGTTTTCTCTCAGTACTTCTGCATACATAAGGTAGGATAAGAAGAATATAACAGATGCTAAAGCGACTACCCGGTTTGGAAGAATGTACCATTTAAAGCGGAAATTAAGTCCCGCAGTAATAAATCCTGCAAGAAACAATAAACCACCTATTAAAACAACAATACGTTGGTCAGATTCTTTTTCTTTTGAATTAAGTCTTTTTTTCAACAGATCTGGATTTTTTACCATAAGTATAATGCCTACTACAAACATAGGAACAAAAAGCAGACATATAAATATCCAACCATGATAAAACTCAAAAGAGCCTGCCGGAATAAATATCAATCCAATAATCAATAAAAGTCCCATTAAAAACTTCGATAAAGCTTGAATAAAAAGTTTACTGTCCATACTTTCTCCCGCCTTACAATAAATAAAAAGGGATAGTATTATTTTGCTTTTTTTACAGCATCAACTAATGGATAATATACTTTATAAGAAATCTCTCCAAGATCCTCATAGAATGAAAGATTAGTAAGAATTACAAGCTGAGTATCGGTCTTGTAGTCAGCATAAACCTGAGAAGAATATGCATACGTTCTGCCGCTGTGATGCCATATATAATCGCCTGTATTCCAGCCGTAATTGTAAAGCCAGGTAGCGTGTTCAACTTTTTTTCTGTCATTAGCGGTAAAGAGTTCATTTGAGGTAACAACCCTAAGCCACCTTAAAACGTCTTCAGCGTTAGATACAACTGAACCCGCAGAGAAAAGATAAATATATTCACCCTCAGCCTCACGGTATTTATCCTCTTTATCAGATATATATTTTTCCTGTGCCAATGAGTAACCCTTACAAACGTCTTTACCTTCGCCTGCAAAATAAGTGTTATTCATTTCTGCATAGTCGAAGAAGTTCTTTTGAAGATATTCTTTGTAACTCATTCCGGAAAGCTGTTCAATGATGATGCCAAGCAGATAATAAGAAGAATTTGAGTATGTATAAATTGTACCGGGGTCAGAATAAATGCCATCATTAATAATTGTAGATACAATGAATTTTTTTGCATCATCTTCTGATTTTCCGGCTGCTTTTATGTAATTTTTGAGAATTTCTTCATTACCCTCAATAGTAGCCATATAGTCGCCGAAACCAGCTGTCATTTGCAGAAGCTGACTTATGGTTACAGTTTTCAGATACTCTGCATCGTAGTCGGGGAAGTATTTGTCAAGGGTATCCTCTACATTAAGCAAGCCTTGATTTTCAAGCTGTAATATAGCAGCACCTGTAAACTGCTTTGTTATAGAACCGATCTGATAAATGGTGTTGTCCTCATTTGGTGTTTTACCGTCTGTTGTACCGAAGGACTTTTCATATATAATTCTGTTACCAGACGACATAAGCACGGTACCGGAAAAATCCGGGTATTGAGAAATAATGCTGTCGGCATTGTTTGTAATATCTTGGATTGTGCTGTCAGATAGAGGGCAGGTTGTAGGCTCAATAATTTTAGGAAGAGGATTATTATCCCTTGAAGGGGTATCGTCCTGATCCTGAGTTGAAAAATGGAATTCTACTTCGATACTATCATCACTGTCAGAATTGACATCAGATGTGGCAGAAGAGGTTTCATTTTTAATATCCGGTATGATAAAGTCACAGCCTGTAAGTGCAGCAGATGAAATCAACACAGATGAAATAATGATACATAAAAGCTTTTTCATAATCATTTCCCCAAAACATAGATTAGCGTTTATCGCCGTAGATATTTTATCAAAGTTTGTAGCAATAGTCAAGGCTTTTTCGTATCTCTGGTTTTTTTGTCAATAAGAGTTTGCAAAAACATCTGAGAAAACACCAATTTACCGGATTTTGAAGAAAGATATTGTTCTGATAATTCTCCGTTAGCAATAAGTACCATAAGTTTAATATAAGCTTCACCAAGTGCCGTGGTGAGTAGAGAAGCGGACGAAGCATTAATAGCATCTCCGGCAAATGTACCGACAGCAGGCAAGAGTTTAAGCGCAGAGCCGGCAACAGTTCTACCGATAAGCGTAGTACCCGAAGTACCAAGTGCGCTTGCGGTAAGAGAAGTGATAAGAGATTTTTTAAGCTTTAGACCAAAAACAGCCGTTATAGCAGAAATCATACCTATTTGAATAGGAATAAGAGCAGCAGCATCGGCAAAAGGTATGGGAATTGCAGCAGCGGCAATAGCTGAAGCTGCAGACGCTCCGACGATTCTTCTGGCTTGATGTTTTTTTCTTTCGATGGAGGATATACCTGTACTGTAATTAATAAACCTGCAAAGAATGTCGGTAAGCTGATCGACACCGTAGGATAGTATCATCTGATGTTCGTTTAGCATATAATCCTCAGCAAGAATAGGAATAATATCCTCTGCGCCAAGCGAAAGAGTTTCAAGATGATCTTTTATCTGTTGTGCTTTTGGGATAGAGAAAGCCTGAGTAAGCACAATAACAACAGGAGTTTTGTTTTTTCGTCCGGTATTTGTGAGGGTTCGTATCCATTTAGCCTCATCGTCCTCAACACGGTGAATGTTAGGATTAATACAGTACAAAATACAGTGAATACGCTCATCTTGATCCTTAGACAATTTTTTGACGGTTCCGAATATTTCATCAAGAGTTTGTTTTTGTGCTTTAGAGTCTATCTCAAATCCTCTTGTATCGTAAACTGTAAGCATAGAGTAGGGGCGATTAATCTTAGTGATACCCATAGTTCCTGCGGTGACAGCGTTTGTATCAGCAACACGTTCAGAGAACAGAGCGTTTATGAGGGTACTTTTTCCCGCGCCGGTTTTTCCGATAAGCATAATATTAATGCGTGGGGAAGAGTTTGGTAAAAGAGGCGTATTATTCATATTATCACCTGCAATTATACAGATTTAAAGTTATTGTTATTATTTTGGAATCTAAAAGATCTGTCAATGACGGAGAATATTTTTTCGATGTTTTCGTTAGATTCAAGTTCATTAGGCAGTATCTGTCCGTTTAGAATCATGGTCATGAGCTGAATGTAAGCATTGCCCATAGCAGAGGTAATAGCTGAGGCAACACCGGCATTAATCATTCCGCCTGCGGCAGTACCTATACCGGGGATAAGCTTGAGCGCAGAAGCGAGTGCTCTTCCGCCGACTGTTGCGCCAGATGTTCCGAGAGCGGTAGATAAGAAAAGTGAGATGAACGATCTGCTTATTCCCAGGCCAAAAATGGTTGTGATTTCAGCAAGCATTTTAGTTTGTATAGCAACTAGTACAACAGAATCAGCAACAGGCAGAGGAGTAACAGCAACTGCGGCTGCAGCTTCGGCAGTTGATGCAGTAACGATAAGAGAAGCTTTTCGTTGTTTTAAATCTGCTGATGCAGTCTGAACGTTTGCAAGTGTTGCAGAAAGGTCATCGGAAAGCGTGCGTTCAATTTCCGAAACCAGCTGGTCAAGTCCGTATCTTGTAACACATTGTCCCATACCAAGATCGTAATCCTCTGCAAGAACAGGTACTACGGCGTTTACACCGAGATTTTGGCTGTAAATAAAGTCCGAAAGCTGTTTGGTGTATGGTGCAGAGTACGACTGAGTTAATACAATAATAACAGGGACTTTAAGAATAAAGCTTTCCGATGTAAGTTCTCTGATCCAGTTAAGCTCTTCGGGTTCAATTCTGCGTGAACCAGAATTTATACAGTATAAAAGGCAGTGAATCGCATCGTCGGAGCGTCCTGTTGAGGCACATTTTGTTATAGTAGATGTTATTTGTTTCTTAATGCTTTTCTGAGCAAGCTTATTAAGTTCAAAGCCTCTTGAGTCATAAACAGTCAAAGGGAAGTTGGGTTTAGAGTATCCGGTTATATCGTGAGTAACAGGACGAACACCGCCTGTCAGTGCAAGACGCTCTCTGAAAAGGTTGTTGATGAGAGTACTCTTTCCAACTCCGCTTTTACCGACAAGCATGATGTTGAGGTGCTTAAGATTATCTGTGCTGAGTGCAATTCTGTCGAAGCAGCCTTTAACTGCTGACAGCAGGTCAATACCCGAAAAAGAGTTGTTATCTGTGTTAATATAAGAATTGTTTTTTACATAGTTATTCATAGTACCATTCCTTTCTTTGAAAAGCCAAAGCATTAAACAAATATTGATTACATCATTATTATATCAATAATAACTGCATATAACAAGAGAGTTAATCGAATTCTAATCTGAATATAAGAATACTCAATGTTTCTAATAAAATAATCAAAAAAAACAAGCAGGTCAAACGACGACTGCTTGCTTATTGTCAATTAAGGGAATATGCATTAAAGTTTCATAGTTAGGCTGATTCTGTTTTTCTTTGTGTCGATGGATAGAATTTTTACATCAACGATATCTCCAACTTTTACAACTTCGCTTGGGTGTTTGATAAATCTGTCGCACATTTCAGAAATATGAACAAGCCCGTCCTGATGTACACCGATGTCAACAAAAGCACCGAAGTCGATAACATTTCTGACAGTTCCTTTAAGCGTCATGCCCTCTTTGAGATCATTAATATCAAGAACATCTGCACGAAGCAGGGGTTTTGGAAGTTCGTCACGTGGATCTCTGCCGGGTTTTGCAAGTTCCTTTGCAATATCAAGCAGGGTTGGAACTCCGACAGAAAGTTTTTCGGCAAGTATAGTTGTGTTTTGGTGTTTAAGTCTGTTATTAATGTCAGTAAATTTAGCTTGTTTGATTTCGGCTTCAGTGTATCCAAGAATTTCAAGAAGAGCGGTAGTAACCTTGTAGCTTTCGGGGTGAATACCGGTATTGTCAAGCGGATTTTTACCATTAGCAACACGAAGAAAACCGGCAGATTGTTCAAAAGCCTTAGGTCCAAGTTTAGGTACTTTTTTTAGTTCTGATCTGGATGTAAACGCACCGTTTTCTTCTCTGTACTTTACGATATTTGCACTTACAGTGCTGCTTAATCCAGATACTCTTGACAGTAATGCTTGTGAGGCAGTGTTAAGGTCGACTCCTACTGAGTTTACACAATCCTCAACTACTCCGTCAAGAGCTTCACTCAGACGTTTTTGTGGCATATCATGTTGATACTGTCCAACACCAATAGCTTTTGGTTCGATTTTTACAAGCTCTGCAAGGGGATCTTGTAAACGTCTTGCGATAGAAGCAGCACTTCTCAGCGTTAGATCAAGTTCCGGAAGTTCCTGTGCAGCAAGCTTAGATGCGGAGTAAACAGATGCACCTGCTTCGTTTACAACCATATAATAAACCGTACGATTACAGCTTTCTATTACATCAACAGCAAAAAGTTCTGTTTCTTTGCTTGCGGTACCGTTGCCTATGGAAATTATGTCCGCATGATATTTTTCGATGAGGCCTAAAAGTTTCTGTTTAGAGCGTTCAATCTGTTCTTTTGAATGAGTAGGATATAAAACTGTGGTATCAAGGATTTTTCCGGTAGCGTCAACGACAGCGGTTTTACAACCAGTTCTGTAACCCGGATCAAGGCCGATAACAACTTTGCCTTTTACAGGAGGCTGCATCAAAAGCTGTTTTAGGTTATCAGCAAATACTTTTATAGCACTTTCGTTTGCACGATCGGTAAGGTCTGAGCGTATTTCTCTTTCGATAGACGGATAAATTAGTCGTGAGTATGCGTCATCACAGGCACCCTTTACAATATCACTGCTTGAACTATTGCCGTGAACGGTTTGTCGGTATATAGCATTCAGTGAGGTTTCATCATCGTTGAAAATACTTACTTTGAGAACCTTTTCTTTCTCTCCTCTGTTTATAGCAAGTATTCTGTGATTTGGTATTTTTGCAACACCCTGACTAAAATCATAGTACTGAGTATAAACGCTTTCTTGTTCGCTGTCGGCTGCTTTTACCTCAATAACACCTGCTTTGTTAGCGTTAGCCCTGACAGATTTTCTGATCTCAGCATTATCGGAAATCATTTCTGCAATAATATCAGTTGCCCCTGCAATGGCGTCGTCAGCAGTTTCAACGCCCTTTTCTGAATTAATATATTTTTCACTTTCTTTGGCAGGCGAAAAACTCTTATCCTGCTTAAAGATTGCCAGAGCAAGAGGTTCAAGACCTTTTTCTTTGGCAACAGAAGCTCTTGTTTTTCTTTTTGGACGGAAGGGACGGTATATATCTTCAAGTTCACTTAACATAACAGCAGAATCAAGTGCTTTTGATACATCATCTGTAAGTTTCTCTTGTGCTTTGATAAGTTCGCGTATTTCCTCACGTCTGTTATCAAGATTACGATAATATTCTAAGCGTTCAGAGAATGATCTGATGAGCTGATCGTCCATTGAGCCGTGCATTTCTTTTCTGTATCGTGCGATAAATGGTATGGTATTGCCTTCATCAAGGAGTTCTATTACATTTTTTGCATATTCTTCCTTAATTTTAAGTTCCTGAGATAATACCTTAGCATAATCCATAATTTATACCTCCATTAAATAATGTCTGCTTATTATAACACAAATTTACATTATTGTACAGTCTTTTAACGGTACTGAACTGTTATTGTTTACAAATTGTGTTGTTTATGATAAAATGGTTCGGGTGATGAAGATGAAATATTATATACCAGATTATTATAAACAATTCAAGTGTATTGCGGATAAGTGCGGTGATACATGTTGTAAGGATTGGGAAATAGTAATTGATACGGATACGGAGAATTTATATAAAAGTGTATCCGGTACGCTTGGTGAAAAGCTTAAAGATAATATAATAACTGACAATGACGGTGACAGGATATTTCTGCTGAATAAGAGTAGAGAGTGTCCCTTCCTTGATAAAGACCGCCTTTGTTCTATACAAAAAGAACTTGGTGAGAACGCATTGTGTAAAACCTGCCGTGAATATCCAAAGCTTACACTTGATTTCACTGAGTTTACAGAGTATATGTTGTCGTTTGCGTGTCCTGAAGCAGTGAGAATTATAATGAAAAGCGAAAACTATTCCGTTTGTGATATTGAGCCGGTTTCAAACAAGGATAACGGGTATTCAAACGATATGATGAACTTTCTTATTTCTGCACGTAAATATACCGCTCAGATCTTTATGTCATCTCTACCTTTTGAACAGAAACTTAGGGAAGCCTTGGCGTACACTGAATATGTTCAAGAACTTTTGTATAATGATAATTTCGATACAGCATTGCTATGTGATATAGAGTTTACGCTTCCCAAGGAAACACAGGTTGACAGAGGATTTGTGTTTGATTTGTTTTCTACATTGGACATAATGGATGAGGATTTCCACAGAGATATCGAAAACGCACGAATTTACAGGATAAAGCTCAGTAAGGAAGTAGAGAAAGAGTTTTGCAGACAGGCATTGTATTATATTAATAGATATTATTTGAATGCAATAGATTCAGAAGATGTTATCTCATGTGTAAAAAGTATATGGTGTGCTTTCGTTATAGAATCATCACTTGTTGGATATTATAATGCCGAAAACGATTTTGACAGGCGTGTGTTGATAACGGAGAAGTATTCAAGGGAGATTGAACACTCATTTGAGAATACTGAGATGTTAGAGAAGGCATTCTATACACTTCCTGATTTTTCTACTGTAAATCTGATAAATACACTTTCTGCGACAGAATTCTAAGAAACAAATTTACGATATGTACATTTTTTCAATGTTGCGTTTAATACTTTTTTATGATATAATAAAAACAATTTCCGCTTGATTTTAATATAATGTAAAGGAGTAAAAAAATGGATAATGAAAACGACAACAGCATTTATTATCAGTCTGTTCAGAAAAATGTATCGCTGACAGTGGCTTATTTAATAGGAACAAAAATGGATCTGCTAATAAACTATAACCCTGGATATACTGAGCTTTTTGAAAAGTTAGAGAAAGACAGAAGTGCTTTGGCTATAAGAACACTTTGTAATGTCAGAACAAACCTAATGCTTAATTTTTCAAATACAGAGAGAAGTATAGTTTTTGAATTAACGAACTTAGATCGTCAGGAAATATATAAAGAAGATATAAAAACATTACAAAAGCTTGAAATAAATATTGTAAAAGCAAATTACAGAGTTACACGATATATAGCTGATATAAATATATTGATTGCACAGCGAATATCGGCGGTAAAAGAATTATTTCCTGAGTGGGTAAAGTGGGATTATATAAAAAATTTATTTGTAATTCCAAAAGGACACAGTGATGACGTAATAAAGATAGAAACAAATAAGTTTAGTCATAACAGAAACAGTTATCCCTTTACAAGATATATTCACTGGAATCCACAGGAATTGGGTAACATACTGTTGAATGATGAAAGATTTTTAAAAATTTTGTATAAGCAAAACGGTGATGAATTTTATGATATATCGAAGGTAAAGGACGCAAGCGAAAGTGTCAAAACAAATATATATGATTTTATTAAAAAGAATGAATCAACAGTAATAGTAGTTGACTGCGAAAATTCAGATGCATATAAGCTGGCATCGGTGCTTACTCAACTTGACAGAGATGAAATATCACATATAAAAAAGATAATGCTATATGATGACGTTCATACAACACGTGCGTGGTCATTTTTGCAGAATATAACAGCAATACCAGTTGAGTATATACTTGTTGACAGAATAAAAGATAATAAATCTCTTGTAGATATGAAAATATGTGCAGGTGTATCGGCATCGTTTTATCGTGACGGAATATCTTCATTTATACTGTGTTCAAGTGATTCGGATTTTTGGGGACTAATATCATCACTTCCCCTAGCTAATTTTATAGTAATGATAGAATATTCAAAGTGTGGGCCTGATATTAAGAATGCGCTGATTGAGAATGGCACATATTACTGTTCGATAGATGATTTTTGTACGGGCAATATAAAAACATTTAAATCGGCGATACTTCATAACGAACTTGAATCAAGAATGAAATCATTATTAGAGGTAGATACACGAAAACTTACGGATGATATTTTTACAACACTGCGAATGGAAATCTCAGAAGCAGAAAAACAACATTTTTATAAAAAATATATACAAGGTATGACGCTAAATATAGATAAAGACGGCATAATGAGAATAAAAATACCGGATTAACTAAAAAGAGGACAGAAGGTCTTAAAACAGCTTTCTGTCCCTGATTTATGCAAAAAGCTAATAGAAAGATAGCGTATAATATACTTAATCTTTGAAAGAGTAAATCTAAAATGGAAGATAAACTTTTTGTGCGGCTGATATGACCAAATAGTACAAATATATTGACGTATAGTAAGAAAAAGTGTATAATAAAGAAAATGTAGTATAGGGATATATGCCCTAAGAGAAATTTTTAAATTGGGGGATTTATAGTTATGAGTGAAATAGCGTGCAGAAAGTGCAAAGAATGTGGATTAATAAGCGATGTTACACAGACTACATGTGTATGTGGTGCAGAGCTTTCATCGTTACCTCATATTGTAGTAGATCTTGATGAATTGCCGCCGGAACAAATTGGCGTTATAAATGAAGAAGCACAGTATGCAGGAAAAGAGCAGAACAATAATGATTTATCAGACTTTCTTGAGGATTTCTCTAATTTAGAGGAAATAGGAGAAGAAAACTCTGTTCCGGAAAGCAATATTAAACTCACAGCAGTAAGGTACGGAGTATATTCGTTTACGATTACGCCGGAGATGGTAAAAGATGCACCATATATGCTTGGAAGGGCAGCAGGACAGAATGATTTTCTGAGTAAAGATGAACGTGTTAGCAATAATCATTGTACAATATTTTCAAATAACGGTGTTTGGTACGTTCAGGATAACAGCTCAACAAACGGAACGTTTATCAACGATGAAGATTTAGGAGATGGCGGCTGTACAACTCTTGAAGAAGGTGACAGATTAAAGCTTGGTCACAGTGTTGATTCTATGGAATTTAGGGTATCATTTGAGTAATGAATTTTTAAGAATACTTTTCTGTGCAGGTGTAGAATATCTATAAAAGCGAAAAGAAAAGATAATAACTTTTTGTGATAATAACAGAAATGCGCTGTTTGTCTTGAATATTTCCTATAAAATGATATAATAGTATATTATATCAATGGTGTGTACTTTGGGAAGATATGATAATGATTGTTATTTTACAGAAAGGTGTAAATTATGAGAATTCAAGCTTTGTGCATAGCGGTGCTGCTGATAGTTGCAGCAGTGTTCTGTGGCTGTAAAGTCAAAGAAAATCCCGCAGAAACAGATGTTTATTCAAGGCCGTTATTCAATGATGCTTCTGATAAAGCTTCAGAAGTTTCCGGAACAGAGATTGACATAAGCGTTAAGTCGTCAGAACCGACAAGCAGCTCTGATAATAATACGGATTCGGATACTGAAAGCATGTCAGAAACTTCATCCCAAAATAATGTTTCAACCGGAACAAGCAGTGTTACCCGTGTTACTCAAGAGATAACGACCTATTACTATTATTACGAAACAGAAGAAACAGATACAACAACAGATACCGAAGTTGTCAGTACCGTAACGGATAGTACAGACAGTGAAGAAAATGATGATGTGACAGACAGTGACAG
>ONAH01000062.1 GCA_900315715.1 uncultured Eubacteriales bacterium | reverse complement strand
GATCCATTAGCTCAGTTGGCAGAGCACTTGACTTTTAATCAAGGTGTCCGGAGTTCGAATCTCCGATGGGTCACCAACAGCTGTTATAAGCATTATAACAGCTTGTTTTTTTATTGGGCTGTCGCCAAGCGGTAAGGCAACGGACTTTGACTCCGTCATCCCGTGGGTTCGAATCCCGCCAGCCCAGCTTTAAACGCTGCATAGATACTGTAAACGTATTTATGCAGCGTTTTTGTTTTTACTTCAATTTTCTGATAGTCTTACTGTAACCTCTCCGCTTGTGAGCGTTGTTACTGTTCCGTCTGCAAGCATTACTATTAGTCCTCCGTTGCGGTCTATATTCATAGCCTTTGCGGTCTGCTTTACATTATTCCTGTAAAAATCTATTTTCTTTCCGATAACCATTGAACATCGTCTGTAATCGTCTATATACGATTTATCGGAAAGATTACAAAAAATCTTGCACAGCTCATTTGCTGTTTCTGCAATAAGATTATTTCTGTGCAGACCATCTGAATTTACTGCACCTGCCCTTCCTCTAATATCGTCTGGAAAATCTGATGTGGTAATGTTTATTCCGATACCAATAATAACAGTCTGAGCCGTACCCTGTTCAAATCCACTCATTCCCTCTGTCAGAATACCACAAATCTTTTTATCGTCTATATATACATCGTTCACCCATTTTATTACAGGTTTTATTGGAGTAAGCTTTTCTATTGCTCTAACAACTGCAACTGCTGCGGCGGTAGTAACTGCTACTGCGTCTGACAATTCAAGCTGAGTATGAAGTAGAAAAGACATATATATCCCTGTGTTTTTCGGAGAATAAAAACTCCTTCCCAGACGTCCTCTGCCTCCTGTTTGTTCGTTTGCTACAATCAGAGTATCCTTGTTACAACCGTTTGCTGTCATGCGCTTAGCTTCATTGTTTGTTGAGTCAACGCTGTCAAGCACTATCACACTCAATCCCTCTGCCTCTCCCTCAAGATTGCTTTTTATATAAGCGCATGATAAAACATCACTTTTTGCTGAAAGGCGATATCCCCTGTTGCTTGTCGAATCGACTGTATAGCCGTCTGCTTTTATCTGATTTACTGCTTTCCAAACAGAATTTCTTGATACCCCATACTTCTCCGCAAGGTGTTGACCTGATATATATGTATCTGTATTTTCAATAAGAAATTCTAATATTTTATCTTTAAGTGACATTTTACCTCTCCTTTTATTGTAGTTATAACAATTATCTTACTAAAACATCTTTTTGTCAATCTCAAATCTTCTTACAAACACTATAAAAATCAAACAGCCCTTATATTCCATAGGAATACAAGAGCTTCAACCGTCAATCTAAGCCTTTATACATTTATATCGTTCACTTGTAATAACTTCCACCATAAACGAAAATGTGTCATACTGCTTATCCTTAACCATAGAAAAAAGTCTTGATGAAAAGCCACTCAAAAGAATTACGCCCTGTTCATTCTTTGATACAGGCACATTTTCTCCCCTGCTGCACACATTCTAAAATATAACCTGAGGCAAAACATATCCGTTTTCCTCAAATAAGTTCTTTGCGTATTCAAAATTAGTCACACTTGAATTCTCTGCACAACAGTCAAACTCCATATCTGTAATAATATATAAAAAACTCATACGTCAAGCTTTTTTTGTTATTTTATACAGACTTTTATCATTATCTTATAGTTCTTATAATATTTTTTATGATATATAAATAATTTTTTGTTTTATAGTGAGAAAAACAATTTGCCAAACATAAAAAATCAAATACCCGAACAACAGTATGTTCGGGTACATGAAGTATTGCAGATACATAATGATCTTTTTATGCAACTCTATAATATGTTATTATTCATCACATTTATTATAACATATATATATTTATGAAATTCAAACATAAAATATGTTATAAGGAGTGATTATATGAATAACAAAAAGCTGATTATTATGCCAAAACGGCCAAAAAGCGATGACGGCTATAAACCATTTTCAATTCGTATAAAAGAAGAAACCGTTGCTAAAATAGAGCACATTTCATCTCAGACCGGGCACAGCCGCAATGAACTTATTGGATTATTACTTGATTATGCTATCGATAGATGTGAAATAGAAAAATAAAAGGGAACGTTTATTCGCTCCCTTCTTTTATTATTTTGTGGAAAACTCCTCCAGGAGAAGTCCCTTGTTATGCTCTAACGCCCAATTTATGCTCCACTGACTTGTAAACAGTAATAGGTAATTTCCCTTTAGATCCTGTATTCTTTTTGTATCGGACGCAAGGTCAAGTTTTTTCGGATCTATCACAGTATTACCTATCCAGCGTATGAACTGGTACGGTAAGCCCTCCATAATAATCTCAACATTGTATTCGTTGGTTAGTCTGTACTTTAGAACGTCAAACTGAAGTGTTCCTACAACTCCGACTATGACTTCTTCCATACCCGAACCCAACTCCTGGAATATCTGTATAGCACCCTCCTGAGCAATCTGCGTTGTTCCTTTTACAAACTGCTTACGCTTCATTGTATCCTTCTGTCGGATTACAGCAAAATGTTCCGGCGCAAATGTCGGTATTCCCTTAAACTTTATCTTATTACCCGGTGTACAAATCGTATCGCCTATGGAGAATATTCCGGGATCGAATACTCCTATTATATCTCCTGCATATGCCTCGTCAACTATCTCTCTGTCTTGAGCCATTATCTGCTGCGGCTGAGATAATCTGAGCTTCTTTCCTCCCTGAACGTGGAATACCTCCATGTTCTTTTCGAATTTTCCCGAACATATGCGCATAAATGCTATTCTGTCACGATGTGCTTTATTCATATTTGCCTGAATCTTGAACACAAAAGCAGAGAAACAATCCGATACGGGTTCTACTATATCTGTTTCCGTTTCTCGTGGTAGAGGCGGGGTAGTAATCTTCAAAAATTCCTCCAAAAACGGCTCTACACCAAAATTAGTTAGCGCCGAACCAAAAAATACAGGTGTCAATTTTCCCGTTCTTACCTCTTCAAGGTCAAAACTGTCACCCGCACCGTCAAGCAGTTCTATCTCGTCTAAAAGATCTTTCTTGTGATACATTCCGATTAGATCGTCTAACTCGGGAGAATTCAGTTTTGCTGTAATTTTTTCGGCTTCCTTCTGTCCGTTGCGGTTCTGAGTAAAAACTAGCACCTCTTCATTCTTTCTGTCATAAACACCCTTAAACTCTTTTCCGCTTCCGATAGGCCAATTCATTGGGCAAGTGTTTATACCAAGTACTGTTTCTATATCCTCCAACAGATCAAACGGACTTTGTGCCTCTCTATCCATTTTGTTTATAAACGTAATTATCGGAATATGACGCATTACGCATACTTTAAACAACTTCTTTGTCTGGTTCTCTACACCCTTTGAGGCATCTATTACCATCACTGCTGAGTCTGCCGCCATCAGTGTTCTGTATGTATCTTCGGAGAAATCCTGATGGCCAGGTGTATCCAGAATGTTTATACAACAGTCGTTATACTTAAACTGCAACACTGACGATGTAACCGAAATACCTCTCTGCTTCTCTATCTCCATCCAGTCTGATACCGCATGCTTTGATGAGTGTTTTCCCTTTACAGAGCCTGCTGAGTTGATCGCTCCGCCGTATAATAGAAGTTTTTCGGTGAGCGTAGTTTTTCCTGCGTCGGGGTGCGATATTATCGCAAATGTTCGCCTCTTGTTGATCTCTGTCTTTAAATCAGCCAAGTGAACAACCTCCTTACTTATATTATTAAGCTTTTTTGAATTATTCCATCTAAATATACATACTAAATCGTAAACCCTTCTTTGCTTGAAGTTCTATTTACCTGATTACAGTTTTTGTAAATTAGATTTTCTCATATAATCTCTACCATATCAATTCTACTATTTTTCTGAAATTTGTCAATACAAAACATGACATTATTATATGATAAAATCTTAGGAAACTATCAGTTTGTTCATTTTGTATAATAATATATTCGTCTGAGAAGGAATTTACGAAAATGTTCCGAATTTAATATTTTTTGCGTTTGTTCATATTTTCGTAACATTTAAATTATATAATATAGTCAAATCAATTAAGCGTTCTACTAATTTTCATATACCTTCCAAACTGACCCGGGGCAGAAATGCTTCGGGTCATCCCCTTTTTATGCAAAGGAGTATTATTTATGAAAACTATCGGTTTATACATCCATATACCGTTTTGCACGGCGAAATGTCCATACTGTGACTTTTATTCGATCAAATCTGACTCCAATACCCTTGATAAATACACCGCTTCCCTAATAGAACGCATTAATTCATACAAATCTCAATTCATTGCTGACACTGTTTATATCGGAGGCGGTACTCCAAGTATTCTTGGCACGAAAAAATTGTCTGACATCTTAAAATCTGTGAAATACTCATTTGGCACTAACTCCCTTGAAACTACCATTGAGGTAAACCCACGTTCTGCACAGAATCTTGATTTTTCTTTACTGCACGACTGTGGTGTAAACAGAGTATCTATGGGGTTACAATCAAGCAACAGTGAGGAACTCAGACTTCTTGGCAGACGTCATAACTGCGATGATGTATTGTATTCTGTCGATAAAATCCGAAAAGGCGGTATCGACAATATTTCCCTTGACCTTATGCTTGGAATTTCACATCAGACGACAGATAGTCTAAGCAAAAGTATCGATTTTTGCAGTAACCTGGACGTAAATCATATATCTGCATACATTCTCAAAATTGAGGAGAGAACACCTTATTTCTTAGCGGCTGATTCGCTTAAACTGCCTGATGATGACTCTGTCTGCGATTTGTATGAGTTTACTGTCGATAAACTGAACTCTCTGGGATATATTCAGTACGAAATATCAAACTTCTGCAAAAAAGGATTTGAAAGCAAACATAACTTAAAATACTGGCATTGTGAAGAATATCTTGGAATTGGCCCTGCGGCACATTCATTCATTGACAAAAAGCGGTTTTATTACAATCGAAGTATAGACGACTTTTATCAAGGAATTATTATTGACGACGGCCCAGGCGGTGACACTGAGGAATATATTGCTATGGCTTTAAGGTTAAATGAGGGACTGCAATACGCTAAATTTGAAGAGTACTTCGGTGTGCCTTTCCCGAATAATTACAAAAGAAAAGCAGAACAACTCTCTAAAACAAAACTTCTTCTTTGTGACGATAACGGCATACGTCTTAACACCAAAGGCTTTTTATGTTCCAATTCCATTATTTCAGAAATACTATACTAATCAATAACCCGATCCGACATTTATTATCGGATCGGGTATTTCCTTTATTTATCCCCATATTTCGAACGTAACTTGTCGGCAAATTTAAGAAAACCATCTGATTTCATTATTGCAAGCCCCTGTCCGTCTTCTCCAAGTATTACAAGCTCATCGCCAGGTTTTATCGAAAAAACCCTTCTTGCCTTTGCAGGTATCACTATCTGGCCTTTTTCACCAACAGTCACAATTCCAAACAAATGCTTGCCCTTCGGAGGCGGCGCAAGACCATAATTATTGTCACTGCTGTGTTTTGCCAGGTCATCAAGCGTTACGCCAAATATATCTGCTATCTGCATACATCTATCAATATCGGGTAGAGTTTCCCCCGCCTCCCACTTTGCTACTGCCTGGCGGGATACTCCTACTTTCTCCGCTATATCTTCCTGTGTAAGCTTATGTAGTTTTCTAAGCTGAACAAGATTTTCACTGAACATTGTTGTTTTTCTCCTTCTTCTTGCCTTTTATTCCAAGTAAACACCAGCGTATAACAGGTATTCTTGAGAAAATCTCATATAACAATAATCCGCCTGCAAAAGTTGCTGCTCCGGTTATCAGGTATGACGGTAATGCAGGCATATTTGTATATGTATGCAACAGATATGCCACTGCTGACATCGGCAAATAGTGGAAAATATAAAATCCAAAGCTGCGTGTTGTCATATACTGTGTAAATTTTGAGGATTTGTTTCCCCACTTCTTAAACCCTGCAAATATTGCCAGACACATAGCCCATGCAAAAGCCACTGCGGATATACAATTATAGCTTGGTGCTTCGGCGTAATTATCACCAAAATGTAGTACCGTATATACTGCACCCAGTACAGCCGCTGCTCCAATCAATACATATCTGTACTTTATTAGACGGTCTGTAACCTCTTCGTGTGCAAATACAAAATATCCAAGTAAAAATCCTATTCCATAATATCCGAAACGATATACCGTTACCATCGGTGTATTGAGAATAAGTCCCGATAGAAATACCGGTATTACAAGTAGTACAAGAACAATTATATTTGTTTTCTTTGTAAGCTCATACAACTTGCCTTTTTCGATTTTTCTGATAAGACCAAGTATCAGTGAAAAAAACCACAACAGCTGTGCAAACCAAAGTACTCCTGTACCAGAAAGACACATTATTAAAAACTGTATGGGTGCGGGAATTGCTGCGGGAATGTTTTCAAATGCGTTTGAAATTTTCATACTAACATATCCCTGTGCCCAGCCAAATACTAATACTCCTATTGTTGAGGGAACTAATAGCTTCGTCGTTCTTGATTTTATAAATTCCTTTACCGTATGCTTTTCAAGATATAGCCTTGAACTGATTCCCGATACTATAAACAGCAAAAGCATAAACCACGGATAACATAAATATAAAATAGAATCCTGATACTGTACCTCTTTAAACGGTCCTATTACTCCAAATACTGCTACACCGTTAAAAATATATATTACATGATACAATCCTACAAGTAATACCGTTGTCCACCTAATGTTGTCCAAGTAATGGTTTCTCATACAAATCCCACCTTTGCAACTTTTATATATATTATAATACACCTTTTAATTCACGTCCACCATTTTATGTTTACATTTTTAGTATTTTTTGTTAATTTTAATTGCTTTTATTTTAAAATGAAGTTTATATGTCGTTTGTGTGATTTTTACATGAATCTTGATTTATTGAAGTTTTTTTAGATTACTTAAACAAATCTTCAATATATCATCCCTAAAATACAATTTGTAAACGTTAGGTAAGATTTACTTAAACATTAACAATTCATTTCGGAAAGGACAGATTTTTCATGAAACCTATGACAAAAAGACTATTTGCAGCAATAATAACCATTTCTATGCTCAGTGCCTCCTATACCGCACTTGCCGCAGAAACCACCAATCAGACATCTGCACACACTCCTGATACAACAGTATCAGATGCAGCTTCAAAGTATTCCCACACGAAAGCCATTACCTCTGACACAGATACTCCGAACGTTTCTTCTGACATTGCCGATACTGACACACCACCTGCAAAACCTGACGGAAACTCTGACACAGACACACCACCCGCAAAACCTGACGGAAACTCTGACACTGACACACCACCTGCAAAACCTGACGGAAACTCTGACACTGACACACCACCCGCAAAACCTGACAGAAACTCTGACACTGACACACCACCTGCAAAACCTGACGGAAACTCTGACACTGACACACCACCCGCAAAACCTGACGGAAACTCTGATAAGAATAAATCTTCGGACAGTGACAAAGATAAACCTACTCATCACAAGAGAAAGCGCGGCGATATAAACCACGATGAAAAAATATCCGCTGCCGATAGTATGGTAATACAGCGTGCAGTTGTTGGTTTACACAAACTTGACGATACCCAACACCTTCTTGCAGATGTAACAGGTGACGGAAAAGTATCTAATGCCGATGCTTTATCTATTCTGCGTTATTCAATCGGCAGTTCTAAAAAGAGTAATATTGGAGAAGAACTAGAAACAGAAGAATAATAAAAAAAACTTCCTGCATTTCTTAATGATTTGCAGGAAGTTTTCTGTCTATTATTTTTTGCCTAATATTATTCCCAAAGATATATCATCACCGCTGCCCTTCAAAGACATTTTCGGAAGATACTCCAGCAGTTCAACTATTGCACCCATTTCGCTGTCATCGTCAAAAGACTTCATTACCATTGTATAAAAATCATGCAGCTTGTCATGACTTTCAAAGCAGTTATCAACTCCGTCACTTGCTATAAACAATGCTTTCGGCAAAGTTGTACTGAAATGATGTCGCATGTTGTATATTGCCGTTCTGTCGCATATCGATGTTGTATAGTTAAAAACACAGTTATTGTCATGCGGTATTGGGTGTTCAAAATGCCCCTCATGGTCAACTGATACACATTCTCCGTCACCTATGTGTATGCCAAACCAAAAATCGTCAGTTATAACATTCACAAGCATTGTTGTTCCATATGCACACTCTATTTTCTCTCCTATCGCATATCTGAACCTCATTCTTGGATTTACCTGCTCAAGCTCCTCATCTGTAAAAGGATCATCGGCATAGTCCGTTTCTACAAGGTCATTCCATTCGGATATTATACTCTTTTCAAGCTGTAACAGCATTTCGTTAACTTTTATCTCATCATTTGCATAATAGGTAAGCATCGGAATTATGTTTTCGTCATTCATACATTTGCGTACTGCTTTTACTGCAAACTCACTGCCCCTGTCTGAACGAAAATAATCATCTCCGCCGTGTCCGTCACATACTGCCGTTAATATATAATCCTCCTTATTCAGGCTGACAGATGCGTCCTGACATGGACGGCGTGCTTTTTTGTGGCTTGCACCTATCACCGTAAAATTATATGCCTTATACTTCATTTCTACTACCTCTTATCACCACAGGACATCGTCATCGTCAAAATCTCCGCTGTTATACGCTATCTGCACCTGCTCTATAAAATCGTCTTGCTTCGATACTGCTTTATCTGCTCCGCTTCTTCCAACTGCCGAACTCTTTGAACCTATCTGAGATGATGTAACTGACACAAATCTAACCAGCTTCTTTAACGCCTCCGGACTATGTACAGTCAGCACTCCTTCCGGATTTCCTGTAAAGCTTGATAAAACTTCATGATTTGCATCATCACCTATCGCAACTGCAACTTTAATTGCTTTTTTAAACCAGTTGTTTGTCCAAAGTTCATCAAGCTGCTCCATGAAATCATCTGTCGGCTCACCGTCCGACAACAAAAATACAGCAGGTGCAAATGATCCTGTTATCTCACTCATAAACGCATTTCGGGATAACTTCTCATTGAGCTTTCTGCAAGCTTCTCCAAAATCAGTCAGCCCTGCTGCGTTAAGGTAATTCCAGTGAAAATCCTCCGCCGGTACCGGCTTCGGTGTGAGCCACCTTGCTCCGCTTGAAAACTCCAATACTGCAATTTTTATCTGTGCGTCGGCGTTATTGCTTGAAATATCACTTATTTCGGGAATAACGTCCTCTATCGCCTGATTTAACGTACCAATTTTTGATCCTTCCATGCTGCCCGACGTATCCACTACAAAAAACAGCACCATCGTTCTCCTTGCTACCTCAACCACATCATCATATATATTAGGCATTATTATCCTCCCTTTTTGCACACCAGAACACATTCCGGCAAGAATTTATCACCGAATGTTTTTTGCTCTGTGACAATAAATCCGTTTTTTTCTACAAACTCTCTGTACTGTACAGACGTCCATTTTGAAAATGTCTTAAACCCCATACTTTGCATAAGTGCAAGTTTTACTATTCTCTTTGTACTTTCCGCACCGTCATTTACAAACGTTGGTGCAATCAGCAAACCATCATTATTCATCACACGATTTATCTCACACATTACCTTCTGAGGTTCGTGCATAATATGCAGAGCATTTGCTATCACAACAGTATCAAAGCTGCTATCATCGTAAGGCAGGGAATGTGCATCTGCTATCGAAAACCTTACATTTTCAGCACGACACACCTTCCCTGCTCCTTCTATCATCTTTTCCGAAAAATCTGTTGCTTCCCACTCTCCCGCACTACCACAGCATCTTTTTGTTATCTGACCTGTACCGCAGGCAATTTCAAGCACTTTGTCGTTTTTGCACAGATGCTTACTAATAAACACGCTTACATCGTCATACAGCTTAACGTTGCTTTTCTCCTGTACGGGTGAATATAGCTTTGCAAACCTATCCCAAAACAATTCATAAGGAAACCTTCTAACAGGCATTTGTTAACTCTCCTTACATCATATTTCAATTCTTCCTATACACCCACCAAAGTCTATTTTTTCTGCCATTACTATTATCTGAACCTTACCGCTTGGCAGAACAGTTTTTCCACCGTTTTTCATTTCAACCGTCCATTCTTGTCCGCTTAGGTTTCTAAGTCCCCAAACATCGGGACGGTTACGGCTTCTTATTACCTCTCCTACAACCTCTGTATAATCGTCACTGTCATTATCTGTGTGACAGCGGTATAGTTTACTTCCCGGAAACAACGCAACCGCATACTTTTTTGACTTGAGAACGGGCGGTTTCGGTAGTTTTCCGGCACAGTTTATGCAAAAGCTTACATCTTCGTTTAAGTCTATGAAAGTATCCCCTCCACACGGACACTTTACTATACAGTCACGCAGTTTTGTAAACGCTATCTGCCATTCGTTATCCGAAGGTCTGACTGCTTTTGAATGTAAACACTCCTGCGAAAATGCATACAGAAACTTCTCCCTGATAAAATCGGGGTACAAATCCCACAGCCTGGTTACGTTGCAGTGAACTCCTCTTACGGGGCGGTTACTGCTGTCGTGAGGATCATATATAAACAGTGGCATTTTACCGTAAAATTTTTGTTCCAGTTCCTCTGTAAGACACGGACAAAGCGTACGCTTTCCCTCTAACGGGTGGTCTAAAAACAGTAGTCTGAACAGTATGACGGATAGTGAAAACCTGTCCGTCATAACATCGGGGGTTTTAATGTTTCTTACAACCTCCGGTGCCATATATCTGGCTTTTCCTGCTATTCCCAAACTTTCCCCATAAGGGGCTACGTTATCTGTGTCACATATTAACACTGATCCGCTTTTCGGCTCAATAAAGAAGTTTCCGTCGTTTAAATCCTGGTACGAAAACCCTTTTCTGTGAAGTTCACGAAATCCGTTTGTAATATTTAAAGCGGCATTTACAACCGCACTTACTGACGGAAATTTCTCCTTCGTGAGTAAAAAATCCGAAAAACACTTGTACTCAGGCGGTATCAGATCCATTATAAATCCAAACTCTCCGTCAACTACTTGTGTAACGGCTTTTGGCCATATAAAGCTTGGCGACGGCGATCCCTGCTCTATATTATTGATAAGATTTTCATAGAATTTCACAGGATTTCTCAAAGCGTTGCTATGGTACCATTTTAGAGCATACTGCCTACCGTTATATTCCGCAAGATAAACACTGCCCTGTCCGCCCTCACCAAGCTTTTCTTTTATTACGGCAGTACCGGTGTTCAGCTCAACTGTACAGCCCGTAAAAAACTCTGCCATTTTATCTCTCCTATCTGTTTGTTACCGTTACTTTTCTGTATTCTCCCGGCTTATCCATTCTGTATGAATACATATTTGTTGGATTGCCGCCAAGCCCCAGTAATATATTTTCTCTTTCAGACGTATCCCATACATACGCACTGATAAACTTCAGTACCTTATACCCTTTTGCCATGTCATTATCTATGCCAAATTCTTCAAGCATTCCGCTCCACGAATACGACCTTACATACTCACACATATATGGCTGCTCAGATGCCGGATACAATCCGGGTTCCGCTGCACTGTCGTTTGACGTATATGATACAAACTCCTGCTGCATATACCACTCTATCTTGTAAATGCCCGGTTCAAATCCGTCACGCGACTCCTTGAGTTCAAGTGTTTCGATAGGATAATCACCCTTTGCATTGTAGGAATAAGTCGCATACTCAACCGAACTTTCTCTATCTCCGTAATAATAGCTCAACGAATACTTGTTTGACTGCATTTCAGTATATTCAGATATATCCATTGTTTTATCCGATGTAGTGTTTTCTTTTACAATAGTCATCATATCAAATACATCTCTGCCTACAACAAACATCATTATAATCGACACTATTACGGTTACCAGCATAAACGGAACTATAAACAATGCGTCTTTAAAAATTCTTTTTCTTTTCTCACTCATTCTTACCACCCGCCGTTATTTATACCGCCGCATGCTGCACTGCGTACGCACCTGCCGTTACTACTGCGCTGAATAGCACTATTATCAAATATGCCACCGCAGGACGTTTCTTTGATTCGTCAAGCCATGTTCCTATTCGTCCGCTGTTAAACACCATTAATGCTGCCGCTGCTACTAGTATGCATGCATATCGGAAATTTCCCGTTCCAAGCCACATCGACTTGAACATCGCTATCAAATACATCACCAGTATATACAAACTGAGTCTCCCTGCGCTTTCAAACTTATACAGTCTTTTTCCCGTAAGTACTGTAAACATAAATACAAACGTTGGTATCACAAGCTTGTCGCCCATATTAATATCATATATCATAAAAAGCCCGGGTATTGAGCACATTATCATCATAAACCACCCTACAGGACACGCAAACATATACGGTCTGCCGTCCTCACAGTCGGTTCTGCACCACGAATTTACAAGCTTTGAAAGTATCGGCTCTTTTGGCTCTGCGGGCTGTTCCTCAGGTTCACTTGGCTGAGGTTCACTGTTCTCTGTATTCTCTTCCGGCTTAGCTTCTTCCTGATTATTCTCTTCATCTGTCATGTCCTGCAAAAATAACATCTCATCACCACCGCTTTCTCCTTCGTTGTCTTCTTTTTCTTCGTACTCTTCTTCCTCTTCTTCTTCCTCTTCGTTTTCTTCTGCCTGTATTTCTACGGGTATACTGCTATGACGTTTTCTCAGTTTTTCCGGCTCATATCGCTTGAGTTTATCCATATCCTCCCACAGACCTACTATCTGATTTACCGCAAATACTGCTTTATCATCGCTTATCTCTATACTATCCACTATAAGCTTTACTGCCAGTGTTAGATACAGTTTTGATTTGCTTCTGTCGGCCACAGCCTGCTCTATCTTTTCCATCGCTCCGCAGTCATACATCGCTTTTAATCTTTTGCGCTGCTTCTTGCACTTCGGCACTATATCTGCAAGGAGTGCAAGACTTTTCTCCGGCTGCGTAAAAATATCTACCTCCATATCCCACATTATACGGAATAAAGCTTCATAAAAGCTGTTTTCACTCAATAAACATCACCCTGTTCAACAGTGAATTTTTATATCTACATAATAACATATTTGCAACCAAAAAGAAACAACATTTTACAAAAAAGTTAAAATTTATACATTTATACTTATATTCCATATTTTGTTTTAACTCTTTCGATTTTTTTCCCTAATGGCTTTGCCAATATCATCAGAAAAACAACATTTGATATTGCATAAACTGCTGTTACAGGGAGTGCCGTTACAATAGCCGCAAGATACCTCTCTATGCTGAACGTATTATCCCACCACATAGCTGTCCATATATCCATTACAACTGAATAAAGCACTCCTGCCGCTGCACCAAACAATAGCATCGCTAAACGATTATCTTTAAGAGGCTTTGCGGCTATCCCGGACATAAACCCTATCATGCCCCAGCCTAACATCTGAAACGGCGTCCACGGTCCCTGCATAAACATAAAATTTGAAATAAATCCAGATAACGCTCCGCACAAAAAACCTGCCTCTGCCCCCAGATACATTCCACAAATCATTACTATCGCAGTAACAGGTTTGAAAAACGGTACGAACGCAAACACCAATCTTCCGGATACTGACAACGCAGTCAACGCTGCTGTCAGAACTGTTTTGTGTATATCAGTGTTGCGTTTCTCAAATGACAAGAAAAACACTCCGCACGCTATCAGTGAACACACAACTGAAATCGCCATGTACCTTCTGTCTGCAAACAGCCATGCCGATAAAAACACCACCGCAGGCATTACAGCATATACAAGTATGTTTTTTATCGTCTTACTGTACTTCTTTATTTTTATCAGCCCCTATTCTTTTAAGTATATCTTCATATGTTACGCAAATATCTGTTATCCCTTTAGTCAGCCTTACAGAAGCAGTTGTATAATATGAGTTTGCGGCAAAAAATTTTTTTGTACCTTCTTCCGATATTATCCTTCCGTCAAAAAACAATGCACACCTATCCGCACATTCCGAAGCAAACTCTGCGTCATGAGTAACTATTACAACTGATATCCCATTGACCGCAAGCTCTTTTATTATTGCGATTATTTCGCTCCTTGAATTACAATCAAGCCCTGCGGTCGGTTCGTCAAGCAGGAGTATTTTCGGTCTGTTTAGTAAAGCCTTTGCAAACGCAAGCTTTCTCTGTTCTCCGCCGCTAAGGTCATATGGGTGTCTGTCGTATAATTTATCCAGCCCAAGCCTTACGACAATTTCTTGACAAAGCTCTGTATTATCGTCGGTTAGCATCTCCCGAAGCTCCTCATCAACGCTGTCTTTTACAAACATCTCAGACGGCTCCTGCGGTACTGCGGAAATCACACCTCTATATAGACTGCCAAAACGATACTTTGTAATTTTTCTTCCGTTTACGATTATTTTCCCTGAGTAAGGATGTAATACGCCTGACATTAAGCTAAGCAAAGTAGTTTTGCCTGTGCCGTTGCCCCCAAGGATTGCGTATATCTCACCGCACTTTATCTCTAAAGACGCACATCTGATTATATCATCACCGGTTTTTTCATATCTAAAATATACCTGCGAAAGCTTTAATGCGGTTTCGCCTTTATTTTCTATTGTGTCATACATAATCGTGTTTTGTTTAATAGGTTTCAAATTCTCCGAAAGAAACCTTCTGCCCTGAACGATATTCAGAGGACAGTTTTCCTCTTTTTTAAATCCCATATCCGAATAAAGTCTTGCTGATACCGGCAAAGCGTATATTAGCGGATTATCCGCAATTGAAAAAACACACTTACAAGGTTTATCGAAAAACAACATTCTTCCGCTGTCCATAACGGCAATTTTATCGGCATACTCAAACAATTCATCTATCCTGTGTGAGGCAATTATCACTGTAAGCCCAAGTTCCCTGTTAAGTCTTACCACTGTTTGTGCAAGCTCTTTTTCAGCTATCGGATCAAGACTTGAAAAAGGTTCGTCAAGAATCATAAGCTCAGGCTCACATGACAATACTGATGCCAAACTTACAAGCTGTTTTTCTCCTCCCGATAAATGAGATGTATCCTTTCGGTACAGCCTTTCTATACCAAAATACGCTGATATCTCTGCTGTTTTTCTGAGAATTTCATTACGCTGTTTGCCCATGCTTTCCAATCCAAGCGCAAGCTCACTGTACACCCTTTGCGTAGCTATCTGCTTATCCGGTGACTGCATTACAAATCCTATTTTTTCAGCGCTTACCCTTTGCGGTACATTATCGGCTGAGTGCGACAATATATGTATCTCTCCGGTAATATTCCCAACAGGAGTAAGTTCGGGTTTGAGCATTCGCAAGAGAGTAGTTTTTCCGCATCCCGATTTGCCGCACAGCAATACAAGTTCGCCTTTTTTTACAGAAAAAGTTATGTCTTTAAGTGCATAAGACGCTGCTCCATTATATGTAAATGTTAGATTTTTGACAGACGCAATTTCCAAATCATAGCCTCCCTTATTTCAAATAAAAACGGAATTAAACTCAACACTATAAACATCGCATACGACCATAATGATAATCCGTTTACAGGAATATTGCCCACATACGGATAGCATAAAAACTCTGCCCTTCCCGACGTTATTACATATATAATGAAAATAGAGGAAACACACGAAAACAGTGATATTATCAAATCCCTTGCAGTAAAAATAAACAGGTGAAAAGATGTTCTGCTCTTTAGCGCAGCCCCTCTTGCTTTCATTGATGACGCAGTATCTCCTGCCCACTCTATCATGCTTCCCGCAAGCCCCGAAAACACTGAAAGCAGGCTTTTTGTTCTGTCGATAACATTGTCATCAGAAAATCGTCCTATACATTTTCTTGCACGACAAATACTCTCAAACTTCTCACGGCACAACGGTATAAACCTCAATGTTCCCGACAGTACAAGTGCGGTTTTTGGCAACGTTCTGCCCAACAGATATATGACCTTATCACTTGTCATACATTTTGAGAGCCCCTGACACCACAACAATACACCTGCAGTAACTACCGCTGTTATTCCTCCATACACAAGCGCTTCAAAGGTATATGCTTTGCCGTTAATAAACAAAAGAGGAGTATTTCCGTAATGCGAGAAGAACGGATTTACTAATGTCAAAACTGTCATAAATCCTGTCATTATCACAACAGACCGAAACTTTATCCCGAAAATCATTTTATACAAAACAGCACCTATAAGCCCCGCACAGGCATACACTGGGTTAGAAGACATTACAGTTGATACTATTACCGACATAAAATAGATAGAAAGAGTTAATGGATGAAGCGCTGAGAATGCTCCGTAATTGTTATCATTCATCAAGCTATTCCACCTTTACAAAATTTTTTTCCTTGAACAATTTTCCTATTGTCAAGCTCACGGTTTATGGCATTCAGAACACGTTTCTTGTCTGCGCTCCACAAAGGTGCTATAAGCAATCGTTTAGCTCCGTCTCCCGTTAAACGATGTATGACAATGTTTTCGGGCAGAATCTCTATACAGTCACACAATAAATCTGTATAGTCATCAAGAGTCATTGTTCCAAAAGCTCCTGCCCTGTACTCTTTTGCCAAATCTGTATTTTCGAGAACGTGCAAAAGCTGGAGCTTTATTCCCTGTACACCACTCTCCCCAACATAACGAACAGTATCAAGCATCTGATCACGACTCTCATGAGGCAATCCAAGAATAACGTGAGTAATTACCGTAATATTTTTCTCACGTAGTCTTTTTACAGCGTCGTCATATACATCAAGCGTATAACCTCTTCTGATATATTCAGCTGATTTTTCGTGAATAGTCTGAAGCCCCAGCTCTACCCAAATCGGCTTAATATGGTTTAGCTTATCCAACAAAGATACCGTTTCGTTACTCAGACAGTCCGGCCTTGTAGCGATTGATACGACGGCTATATCATCACGCATGATAGTTTTTGTAAACAATTTGGTGAGATATGACACGGGGGCATATGTGTTTGTAAAAGATTGAAAATATGCAATATATTTATTACATTTTGCTTTTGGAGCAACAAGTGACTTTGCAAGATTAATCCGGTTGGAAATATCATCGGTAATTCGTACAGCAAATTCCCCTGAACCACCTTGACTGCAAAATATACAGCCTCTGCTGCCTTTTGTACCGTCACGATTTGGACAGGTAAAGCCTCCGTCAAGAGCTATTTTATATAGTTTTTCACCATAATTCTCTTTCAAAAATTGGTTAAGGGAATAAAAGTGACCGTTAAGATACCGCATAAAAACCTCCGCATTCAAAAATCTATAAAAAATTATAGCAGAAGTATTGACTAATTTCAACAGATAGGTTATAATAATATCGCTGTAAAATTGGAGAGTTATCGAAGTGGTCATAACGGGCCTGACTCGAAATCAGGTAATCCCTCACGGGACCGAGGGTTCGAATCCCTCACTCTCCGCTTTT
>ONAH01000065.1 GCA_900315715.1 uncultured Eubacteriales bacterium | reverse complement strand
GGTATGGACGGAATTTTTGTCTGAATAATAATTATTAACAAACAGGCTCTCGTAAGTATTACGCAGAGCTTGTTTTGTTTATGAAATTGGATAGTAATAGTTATTTGTGAATAATGAGAAAAATCACGGCAAAAATCAGGTTTTGATAATAATAAATGTAAAAAAGAAACTATTATAGGATTAAAGAAATCTTATTGTTTTTATTATTATTGATTGAAAACATGAGTAAATATATGTATAAAGTGCCTAAAAACAACACCAAAAGCCGTTTTTAAGAATACCTAATACCTTTCTAATCTTATTTTAATAATTAATAAATTTTCTTTTAATGAAGACGATGTATCATATAATCACAGCAATAAACAAATGCTTGATAGAAGAAAAAAATATTAGGAGGTATATACTATGAAAAGCTATGAAATGGTTGAAACATTGAGCGAAAAAGCTCACGTTTCTCTGGAACAAGCAAAGGACGCACTCGAAAAATCAAATTGGGATATGCTTGACGCTGCAATTTATCTTGAACGTACAAAAGGCAGCATGAACGCTCCGACATATCCACAGGGGCCGGGCTACCAGTATGTAAGCAGTCAGCAGAACAGCTTTGGCGGACAGTTCAGACAGCAGCCGTTCCCACCCAACCCACCGTATCCGCCTCAGCCGGGCTTCAAACAGCCACCAAGAGGCAACTTCCCGCCAAATCCGGGCAGACAGCCGGGATTTAACCCACCACCTTTTGGCAACCCCGGTTTTAACGGTGCACCGCCCTTCAAAAACCCAGGTAACCCCGGTTACAACCCACAGGGCAAATCAGTAGATGAATTTCTCAACAAGGCAAGCAACAAAGCAGAGAAAGTAATCGGTGACGGTACATCAAACTTCTTTGTAGTAAGAAGAAACGGTGAAAAGCTTATACAGCTTCCGATACTGTTGTTTATAATTATCCTTCTTGCGACGCTGCCGGTATTTCCAATTGTTATTGTTATTCTCATTGCAGGTCTTGTGTTTGAATGTAAGTATTCATTTGAAGGAAAGACAATAGAGAATATGCCTATCAACAATGTTATGAATACCACAGCAAATTTTGCGAAGGCAGTAAAGAACGATATTAAGAACGCAGCAGTTGATCTTAGCAAGAGCGTAGCACAGTCAGCACAGGAAGTACAGTCAGAACAGGCAGAGCCAAAGACAGACGCAAACCTTGACTCAGTGCCAAACGTAGATTTAGAGAAGCCAGCTGATACAAGCAGCACAGAAGAGTAAAAGAATTATTGGAAGGTGAATTAAAATGACAAAAGAGGAAATGGTAGAAAAGATCGTAAGCAAAACGGGAGTAACCCGTGCACAGGCAGAGGAAGCTTTGGAAAAAAACAATAACGACTTGCTTGACGCAATGATATATGTTGAGAGAACATACTCGACCGCCCGTAAGTATGACTCTGCAAACTACAATAATGCAAATGCGTTCAACACACAGCCGGGATATCAGGACTTTAACAATAACAAGAGCTATCAGGAAGATATAGCATTCAAAAAGACAGTAATGTCATTCCTGCAAACAGTGTGGAAAAATCAGATTGCATTATCCTATAAGGGTGAAGAGGTAATGTCAATGCCAATCCTTATATGGATGATATTCTTTATAACAAGTGCAAGCACGTTATTACTGGTAATGATAATTAGTATGTTTTTTGATGTAAGATACTACATCAAAGGTGAAACCTTTAATTCGGATAAGGTAAACAGATTTATGGATTATGTATCAGGCTTTGTAAGCAAGATAAAGAACAGCTTTAAAGCATAAACCAAGCATTAAGATAACAGGAGTGCAAGTCCTCTCTATATAAGGAGAGGGCTTGTACTCTTTATTTTGTTAATTAGGAAAAAATTATTGTAATATTTAGCAAAAATTTATCTGTCTGTTGAAATATGCAGTGAATATGTGATATAATCAAAATGATACCGTATAATCAATATCAGACAAAACAAATTAAGGATATATAATAAACTATTCGGAGGAATTATGAAACAAGCGGTAAAAATAATAAAAGAAGTAAAAAAAGCAGTAATCGGCAAGGATGATATTCTCATAAAGGTAATGGAAGTAATACTTGCAGGGGGAAATATACTGATAGAGGATATACCGGGAGTAGGCAAGACTACAATGGCACTAGCCTTTTCGAAAGCAATACAGCTTGATTGCAGGAGAATACAGTTTACTCCGGATGTAATGCCCTCTGATATAACAGGCTTTTCGATGTATAATAAAGCAACGGGAAAGTTTGAATATAAAGAAGGAGCAGGACTGTGTAATCTATTGCTTGCAGACGAGATAAACCGAACCTCCAGTAAAACACAGTCAGCATTATTAGAGCTTATGGAGGAGCATGCAGTAACGGTTGACGGAGTAACGCACAAATGCCCATCACCGCATATTGTAATTGCGACACAAAACCATATAGGATCGGCAGGTGCATTACCTCTGCCTGAGTCGCAAATGGACAGATTCACAGTAAGGCTTACAATGGGATACCCGACTTTTGAAGATGAGATAACAATGTTACGTGACAGACAATCCTCAAATCCGCTTGATTTGGTAGAGGCGGTGGCGACCGATTACGACATAATGGAGATGAAAAGTCAGGTGGATGACGTTTACCGCAACGACGAGATCCTTGAATACATAGCTTCTCTTGTAGATGCAACACGACATAATAGTTTCATCAAGCTTGGAGTAAGTCCGAGAGGTTCGATAGCAATTTCAAAAATGGCATCAGCGAGTGCTTTTTTGCATAAGCGTGATTATGTTATTCCGGAGGATGTAAGGCATGTGTTTAAAGACGTATGTTCCCACAGGATAATAATGAACCCACAAGCAAGGATGTCGAATATTTCGGCAGATGATATTTTAGGAGATATACTGGACACCGTTCCTCAGCCGAGTATCAGGAGTAAGAAATGATAAGATACAGAATATTCTATGCTCTAATATTAATACTGCTTGCTTTGTTTTATATATACTGTGACTCATATGTTCCGATACTTGTAATAATAGTGTTTATTTCACTGACAGTATTGTCGGTAATAAGTACGGCGATAGCATCAAAGCTGATTAATGTTGATACAAGTGCGTCGCACCCTGTACTAACAAGGGGTGAGGACTCAGACGCACAGTTCAGGATAAAGATAACAAACAAGTCTTTTTTTCCAGTTTCAGCGGTAATATTTAGAGTAGAGTTTGACGATATGCAGGAGAACGGCGGAACACAAAGAAAACTCAGTTCAACATTATGTGCAAGGGATAGCCGAACGATATATACAATGGTTTCAACGGTCCACTGTGCATACATACGTTGCAAGGTATGTGATATGTATATTTGTGACGCATTTGGACTTACCTGTCAGCCTGTGAAGAAGGGTGTATTTACATCGCACATGACTGTAATGCCGGTAATGGCAGATAGTTGCGTACTTGGAAGTTCCCCGTCGGTTAGCGCAGATGACAGCGATAGGTATTCCGATGTAAAAAAGGGCTATGATCCTTGTCAGGTTTTTGATGTGAGAGAATATGCAGACGGGGACGATGTAAGAAAAATACATTGGGGATTAAGCTCACGGTACGATGAACTCATAGTAAAGGAGTTCAGTCAGCCGATAAGCGACAGCTGTGTTGTTGTGATAGAAACAGGAATAAAAGCAGAAACACCGGATCAAAGAAAGTCCGTGACAGACAGGCTGATGTCAGTGTTTATGAAGCTATCTGATGAACTGATACACAGCGAACAGATGTTTTCGGTATATTGGTATTCAAAGCAGGGAGGAAAGAACGTTTGCTTTGATGTAGTAATACATGACGATGTGTTCCCTGCAGTAGAGGGATATTTGTCAATGAAGTTTTCTGATGAGTTATGTGAAACACTCATGCTCACAGAACCGCTTTTTGAAGGTAACGATAAGCGAATATATTATATTTATTCGTCGGGTTCTTGTGATTTGGAGATGCTCAGCAGATTGTCGGAAAAGTATATTCCCATAGACGCTGATATGATAATTCAGCAAGCATAGTAAAAAAGAAAAAGGTGAACTCTTTGCGAAAAAAAGGTAACCAATCATATACAACATTAAAAAACATAGAAGCAATCGGAGTAAAATCCGAAAGTGACCATAAGCTTCCTGCGGTATTGCTAACATCTTCGCTGGTAATATTAACAGTGTTGTGTCTTTCAAAGATGTTTTTTACCAGCTTTAACACATTTGGATATGACACAATAGGGCAGTACTATTCGATTTTTTCAAAAAAGGAAGTCACAGTATTTTTTGTAAAGGTTGCAATAGGCTGTATTCCAATTTGTATAGCAAACGGAATGAAAAAGTATTCACCGCTGTTGTCGGTAAGTACGTTTGTGCTGTATTCACTGTATTTTATCAAAAATTACAGAGAAGTATCGAACGGGTTTATTCATGCGTTAAACAAGGCGTTGCTAATGGTATTGCAGGTAGATGGAAAATACCCGGATGTTTATTACGTACCGAATTATACGGTAACAAACGCCAAAGAAGAGTTACTGATGTTTTGCTTTGCAGCGGCGTTCGGTGTATGTTTTATACTAGCATTTTCTGCGGTACAATGTTCGTTTCCGTTTGTATTTACATTTTGTGTAGCGGCAGTGGCTTCGTTGCCGCTGATGCTCAGAGTGCTTGACTCAGAACAGTATTTTGCAGGAGCGGTATTGTGCTGTATAGTAGTTTATGTAATGAGTATTCAGGGATACAGAAACATCTGGACAGGAAAGCTTGTGCAGGGGTTTGGTAAAATAGTAAAAATCCACGGTTCTTATGTGTCACATTCTGCTTTTCAGCAGGCGGCATGGGCAACGGTCTGTATAGCAGTGATAATAGCCGTATCGTCGATATTTATGGGATACAGCACATATAAGAAAAATCCGAAGGTAGTAACGTTCGGAACAAATATTCTGAATGCATTAAATGATATAACAGGCGGCTTAATTCCCGGAGAAAGCACATCAAACACACTAAGCGGAGGAGATTTAGAAAAAACAGGCAATATAAAATACAAAGGCGAAGTAATGTTTGATATAAAGTATAGCAGAAGTATAGAAAATGCGTCATATCTGCGTACTTTTACAGCGGCGGTTTATGATGATAACAGCTGGAATAGTCTTGACAATGATGTATATAAAGAATACTCCGAAATGTGGGAACGTTTTGAAAACAGCGGATTTTATCCGAACACTATGTACGGAGATTTTCTTAGCGCATACCCAGCATTAGAAGATGACTATAACACGATAAAAATCAGACATCAGAAGCTGAGCAAAAAATCATTACTTACGGATACGAGAATATTTTCAGATAGTACTGTTTTAAATAAAACACGCATGAATTATGATGAATATCCGCAGTTTAGCGCTTTCAGTAATTCGGGCAAGGAGTATGAACAGAAGTTTGCAGATATACAAAGGAATGACCTTGTATTTATTTGGGGCAACGATGACGGGCTTGCACATAATTTTTATACAATGATGTATAACGGAAACTTTTCATTGGCAGGAGAAGACAATGGTTTTGGAGGAATGACGTCTGTGGGTATGCCAACGCAGGAGAAGCTTGACAAATATCTATCAAACGAAAAGTTGTACAGGCAGTTTGTAATGGAGAATTACCTTCAGTGTCCCGATAACATTACAGATTATATGCCAAAGCGGTTTTCAACATTAGAGAGTGATTATCTATACGAGTACTACGGAGATGAAGATAATACTTTAGGATATTCCACATATAGTTATTATCAGTATGTGATAAAAGAAGTGCAGGATTATCTTGCAAACCATGCCGAATATACACTTTCACCTGGTGTATTGCCTGGCGGCAGAGATTTTACGGAATATTTTATCAACGAAAGCCATGAGGGTTACTGTGTACATTTTGCAACGGCAGGAACGCTAATGCTTCGATACGCAGGAATCCCCGCACGCTATGCAGAGGGATTTTATGTGGGAAGTAATGATGTCGATGAAAGAGCGGGAGAGGGATATTCACACATAGCCGACAGCAACGCACACGCTTGGGCTGAGGTGTATTTTCCGCTGATAGGCTGGCAGGCAGTTGAGTTTACGCCACCGTATAATAACGGAAATGTACCGCAGGAGAACAAGTCTTACAGTACATCATCGTCAGAAACCGATACTCAGGACGATGAGGATACACAAAGCGATACACAAGAAGATACACAGACAGAAACAGATACAGAAACCAATACGGAAATTGACACCGAAACAGATACCGAACATGCTAATGATACAGACAGCGAAGTGTCGTCAGAAGAAAAAGATGTGGAATCTTCAGCATCTATCACCGGATTAGTGGATAAAATAAAGAGAGGAGAAGGAATCAGATTATTTCATCTGATACTTATCGTAATAGGCTATACACTGTATTATACATTAAAGCTTGTATTATGGCTTGTGCTAAGGTGGCTATGCATGAAGCTCAGAGAAAAAAGATTTAATGAGGAGAATACCCGAATAGGAGTTCGCGTATTGTATCGTCATTCACTGTTTTTATTGAGAGTTGCAGGAGTGAAATCATATCCGAATGAGACTGATGAGGAGTTTGCAAGACGTGCGATGAAGAAGATAGACAGCACATATACAACGGATTATCTTGATTTTACGGAGCGTGCGCTAAATTCAAGGTTTGGCAGAGAACCGTTGTCAAGGGAAGAAGTTGATAAGATGGTAGAGTTTGTAAATAAGCTGTCAAAGAAGATTTACGATAATTCAGGAAAGATAAAAAGACTTGTGATAAAGTATCTGTTGTTTTTGATATAAAAGAATTATTTTTTGGTATTGCAATATTACGTCTGCGGTATTATAATGTTCTTATGTGCGAAGAAAAAATTGTAAAAAACAAGTTTTGGGTGTTATTAATTAATTGAACAGGAGATTATTTATGCAGGAAAAACTATTTGCAAAGAATTTATTAGATTTTAGTCAAACAATAGCAAAAGAACTTTTTGAGAGTGTAACGTATCCATGGGAGGCACTTGAGAATCTATCAGATTTTATACTGGAACTGGGTTCAAAGCTTCCCGCAGATAAGTATAACAAGATAGGAGAAGATATCTGGGTTGCAAAAACAGCAACAATAGCTCCGACAGCATACCTTCACGGACCGCTGATAATCTGTGACAATACAGAGGTAAGACACTGTGCATATATAAGAGGAACAGCAATAGTCGGAGAGAATTGTGTAGTAGGCAACTCAACAGAACTAAAAGGATCAATACTATTCAACTGCGTTCAGGCACCGCACTATAATTATATAGGCGATTCCATACTTGGGTACAAGTCACATACAGGAGCGGGAGTTATCACATCAAACCTTAAATCAGACAAATCATTAGTAACGGTAATGGTAGAAGGCGACAGACTTGATACAAACCGCAAGAAGTTTGGTGCGATAGTAGGAGATAATACAGAAGTAGGGTGCAACAGTGTGTTAAATCCTGGTACGGTATTAGGAAGGAATACGAATGTATATCCGCTGTCAATGGTAAGAGGATACGTACCGGAAAACAGTATATACAAAAAACTTGGTGAGGTTTGTGAGAAGATCGACAAATGATAAGAAAGGACGTTTAATATGAATTATAATGCAAAGCGTACTCTATTAGTAAGAATAGTAGCAGGTGTGTGTGCTTTTCTGTTATTAGGTTCAATAATGATTTCTGTGCTTGGACACTGATAATATGACAAGAGAAAAAGGAACTGAAAACGAGAGGAAAGGGATAAACTTGCCTTGTGTTATTCTGGGAATAGTATTCTTAATTTTGCTGATGATGTTTGTGTTGCCGATACTAACGGGAACGCTCAATATTGGCAATGCAGTGGGGATATTGTTTTGTGGGATAATGCTGTTTGTGACATGGGGCAACATACTCTTTCTGAGAATTGTCGAAAATCTAAAGGAGAGCACAGCCGGACGGATAACTGTTTATGCCGTATTGACATTGTTTATTCTTGGAATAGCTTATGTAGGGTATCTAACGGCGTTGATAATAACAGCCGACAAAACACCGCCAAAAGAGGATTGCACAGTAATAGTATTGGGTTGTCAGGTTAGAGGAGATCACCCGTCACTCATGCTTCTTGCAAGAATAAACTCAGCGTATGATTATCTTGAAGCGCACCCTGAAGTACCATGTATTGTAACAGGAGGCAAGGGCGACGATGAGAATATGAGTGAGGCACAGTGTATGCGTGATATTCTTGTTGAAAAGGGAATATCACCCGACAGGATATATATGGAAGATAAGGCTGTAAATACAGTAGAGAATATAGCGTTCAGCAAGAAGATAATTGAAGAGAACAACCTAAGTACAAATACTGCGATAGTAACAGATATATTCCACGAATACAGGGCGTCAAGAATAGTAAATGACGCACTACTTACATACGGAAGCGTACCGGCAGAATGTGTGTGGTATCTTTTGCCGACATTTTATGTAAGAGAGCTTGTTGCGATTACTGCGGTGTTTGTGGGATTGGCATAAGAATAAAGCTGTCACACCGTTTACGGAAAGTGACAGCTTTTTTATCATGGACATGATAGAGAATAAATGGTGATTATTTGTATATTTCTTGAGAGATGATAAGGAAGTAAAGTTCTAAATAGTTGATATGTGTGTATGTTTAATTGACTTGACAAAGAGGACAGATAAGTGGTACAATGATTAAAATTGAAAATGATTTTCATTTTACCGAATGGGAGGATATTATGCAGGAATATAAAACAAAGCAGAAAGAATTTCTACTGGAATGTCTGGCGGAGAATAAGGACGTTCACATGACGGTAAGCGATATTTCTGCTTATATGAGAGATAAAGGTCATGCAATGGGAATGTCAACCGTTTACAGACAACTTGATAAGCTGGTGTCATCAGGGCTTGTAAGGAAGTATATAATAGACGAAACATCATCGGCATGCTACCAGTTTGCAGATCCGAATGGGGAATGTTGTGAGCATTTTCATCTGAAGTGCAGTGTATGCGGAAAACTTATCCACACCGATTGCAGTCTTATGAGGAAAATTTCCGAACACATGAGAGAAAGCCACGGATTTGAAGTTGACTGCACAAAAACCTTACTGTACGGAACGTGCAGTGATTGTCTGAAAAAAAATAAATAACAAAGAGGTGCTTAGTATGTCTGTACGAATAATATGTCCAAAATGTAATGCAGTAATAAATTGGAATGGCAGTGACAAAGTAGCGCTCTGCCGGTTGTGCGGTACAAAATACAGTATGCATCCAAAACAAAGCCGTCCGGAGGTACTTATGCCGCCGGTGGGACGTGGGCAAACCGATTTGCTTACAATACCGAATTCAAATGAGGTGAGGGGCAGAGCTATCCTCAGGTCATATATACCGAAAAACTGGAAGTATATAAGCGGTTCGTCACCCGATCGATACGATGCAGTGAGTAATCCGCTCGTACCTGCAGTAGCCTATAATTCGCCCGACGGAGAAATAACTGTAATATACAAAGGAGAAGCGTTTTATAAGCATATAGACTATACTCCACAAACAGCATATTTGCAAAATCGCCTTGACGATATACTTGTAAACCGAAATAATCCAACATTTCTGAGATTTCGTTCATATGTACCCGCAGCAAATTACTGTGATGCGGTAGTACAGGAACTGAAACTTCGCACCTTGAGTGTCGTAAAAGAGGAACACGCAGACAATACAGAAAAGCAAAGACAGCGTGAAATACTTGAAAGCTTTCGTCAGAAAGGATTTACAGACGGTTCAGCGGAATGGATACGCAGAACGTATTCGGGAATAAACGACAGAGGCAGGAAGATGTTGGTTACTGTAGAAACACGCATAATATCACTTTTAAGAAATTCCGTTGTACAAGTACCGCAGTTTGGTGGATTTTTCGGAATGGGAATGATGCCGACAATGACTGCACAGCAGCGTGTAGAGCGTTTTTGGGACTCACACTATGAAATGGTACTGATAACACCGGAGGAACGCTATCAGGAGGGGTATGCGGAGTTTGAGAGGATAAACAACTCTATCCGAATACTGCCTGCGATGGGACAGATAAGATCAGAGATACTTGCAGTAGTAAACAATTCTTTGAACCAAATGGCAGTTGATAACATGAACTCAATGAACCGACGTTCACAGATAATAGCAGACACAAACGCATACACGTCAAATATTCAGCACCAGATGATTTCTGATAATGCGGCTTCACACAACAGGGTGGCAAATCTTCAGTCAGAAGCGATAAGAGGCGTGAATACGTACTACACAAACGATAACAGAGTTGTAGAAGCGTCAACAGCTTATGACCATGTATATCAGAATACACAGTACCCAAATGTTTTTGCGGCACAAGAAGGACATTCGCTTGAATTTGGCGTAGATTTTGAGGAACTAAATCAGACTAACGGAGATTACTGATAAAAAAACCTGCCCTTGAAAAAGGACAGGAGTTTTGAAATTATTCATTTTCAGCAACGAGAAACGGTTCAATTTCCTTTAATAGGGTTTCGTCGTTATCGGGCAGGTCAGCAGTAAATACAGGGTTCTTGTTACTGTCAGTAACGCTGAGTACGCCAACGATAGAGTGAGCATTGATTTCGTAATCTCCAATTCTAAGACGCATACGAACATCATCGTATTTTGAAGTAATATCAACAAACTTCTTAGCATCGCTGAGAGAGGAGATATTAACAGTTCTTGTGAACATAAAAACACCACCAATAAAAAGCATGATTTTCCAACCACATAATATATTATCACTTTTTTTAAATTTGTCAACACCAAATTGACAATTTTTTCACGGAGGTAGGCATGAATTTTTCCGTATATAATTTTGGCTGTAAGGTAAATCAGTATGAATCACAGGTTATGACAGAGCTTATGATTAAGAGCGGGTATACCTATACAGACGATAAAGAGAAGGCAGATATAATAATAATTAATTCGTGTACCGTAACAGCCGTTGCGGACAACAAGGTGTTAAAGCTGATACGTCACATCAAGAGGGAAAATCCCGAAAAGATAGTTGTACTTACAGGCTGTATGCCGCAGGCGTATCCCGATAAGACATCAGAGCTAATGCAAGCAGACATAGTATTGGGAAATTCCGCCAGGCAGGAGTTACCCGGTGAGGTAGAGAAGTATCTCTCAAACGGCGAACGAATAGTAAACGTACATAAATACACAAAAAGCAGTGATTTTGAGCAGGTATGCGTATCGGAGTTTGAGGAGAGAACACGAGCATTTATAAAGATAGAAGACGGCTGTAACCGTTACTGTTCATACTGTATAATACCTTACGCAAGAGGGCCTGTGCGTTCAAAGCCTATGGAGGTATTGAAAAGAGAGGTAGAACACCTTGCAAAATGCGGCTATAAAGAGATAGTTCTTGTAGGAATAAATCTGTCTGCATACGGCAGTGAGTTTGGACTTCATTTATGTGACGCAGTAGAGAGTGTATGTGAGGTAGAGGGAGTAGAGCGAGTAAGGTTAGGTTCGCTCGAGCCAGAAAGAATGGATAAGGAATCTATCGGCAGGCTTTCTAAACTTGAAAAATTCTGTCCGCAGTTTCACTTATCTTTACAAAGCGGCTGTGACGCAACGCTAAAGCGTATGCACCGCCACTACACAACAGACGAATACCGCAGGATAGCAGCAGATTTGAGAGAAACGTTTGAAAACTGTGCGATTACAACAGATGTAATGGTAGGGTTTGCAGGCGAAACAGAGGAGGAGTTTACGCAGTCGGTTGAGTTTGTGAAGGAGATAGGTTTTGCAAAGGTACACGTTTTCCCATACTCACAGCGAAAGGGAACAGTCGCATACAATGCCCCGAACCAGCTTTCAGGCAGCGTCAAGGCACAGAGAAGTAAGATAATGGTTGACGTGACAAACGAAACAAGGAGAGCTTTTCTATTGAATATGGTAGGCAGAACAGAAAGCGTACTGTTTGAGCAGCCGACAAAGGACGGTTATTGGGAGGGCTATACAAAGAACTATACACCTATAAAGGCAAAATCCGACAGACCGATAAGCGGAGAGATACTTGATGTTTTGATAAAGTCCGCAGACGGAGAGTACTGTATTGGGGAAATAGTATAAACGAAAAAGAATACAAAAATTAACATTCCCGAAATTGTGCAAAATATGAGTTGAATAGAGTTATAATACTGGAAAAAATTATAAAATATAAAGAACAAAACCGCCCTGCCGTAAAAAGCAGGACGATTTTGTTTTGAGTGTGTTTATAAATAGGAAGTTTATGAGTAAAACAATTTGGAAAACACGTACCGCACATCAAAAATATAGACAAATCTTACCTTCTTAATGTATTGCTGATATGCGGTACGGTTTTCGTATTGCGTGGCATGCAAAGTTAAATAATACAATCCGTACCTATTTTTGCGTTTGCCTTAGCGTGAATGCAGTATCTCTGAATTTCGAGAGAGTCGGCGGCACTTACTTTTCCGTCGCCGTTTACATCTGCACAAGCCATAGCAGTATTACCAAGCTTTTCAAGCCCGATACAGCTTCTCATAATTTTCAGGCTGTCACGCATAGATACTTTTCCGTCATTGTCAATGTCTCCGTAAACAGCAGGATAATCTTTTTTGCCTGTATCCGTATCGCTGTTCGGATCGGTTTTTACATTGACCGTGCTGATATTCCAATTTATAGGCAGATTGGGATTGTATGCCCCCTTTGCAAGAGGTATCTGCACAAGCAGTACAGAGATTACATCAGGCAGGGGGTAATCGGGGTTTATCATGTTCCCCTCAACATTGTAGTGCTTGACAAAATAGCTGTTATCGGGAGGAGTGATCTCATCGAAGGAGTTTATTTCAAAAAGCGGTTTTAAGCCTGCACCCTGAGTAAATGAGTTGAGTATCACGAAATTATTCTCAAAGAACTCATTGTTGTATTTATTGCAGTATCTGTCAACAACTTCGCTGTTATAATATTTCGACAGATAATCTTTTAGTTGTTTAATATCGGTAACAACTGCACAGTGGTCTTGTTTTGTAAATACTTCGTCTGTATATTCGCTGAAAAATTGGTCGATCTTAACACATTCTCCTCTGAATAGAGTCAAACCCTCAGAGAAAATCCAGTCAAGCTTTTGTCCGCTGTAATCGCTTTTAGGGATCGTTACACGGTAAATCGCGTAGTACGGTTCATCGTTATTCATCATACCCGAAAAGAAAAGAGGTAAGTTAATATGGTAAGTATTGTCCGAGAGGTCAATCTCAGGTTCACCGCTGTACATCGGAACATTGTCGCCTGTATCGTAGAATACGGCATTTGCAAGCAGTACATTATCATCGAAGAAATTTTCGTTGTACTCCTTTGCGTACCTGTCAAGCTCCTCATCCGAATAGAACTTAGATAAATAGTTTCTGTAATCCTGCTGTGAACTTATGACAGCCGAATAATCAGTGTAAGTATAATCGACTTCATTCCATTTGCACTCAGAGCCGTCATAATTATCTTTGTCGATGATTATAAGAGCCAGCAGATCTCTGCATTCAGTTACCAAGCCTGTTCCCTTTGGAAGATTCCACATATATTTTGCTATGTACTTGTTTTGAGTATCATCTTTATAAAAGATATTTATTTTAAGGTACGGAACAGCTCCGTGCGGCTGATAAAAGGTATTGATAAAGATAACGTTGTTTTCAAAGAAGTTATCATCGTATTTTTGTGTGTATTCGTTTTGGAGATATTCATTGAAGCTTGACAGATAATTCACAAGCTCGGATTTGTTTGTTATAGTGGCAGGCGGTATATTATGGACATTCGGTATGTAGCCAATGTCCTTTATTTCGGTGGTGTAGTAGGGCTTGTTGTCGGGTTTCTCAGTCCAGACTACCTCATACGGGTGAGCATTGTACACGTTAATTGGTACGCTTATCTGCACAAGCAGTACAGAGAGTACATCGGCAACAATTTCGGGATAATCCCACTGCCCGTATACCGTGTACCTGCTGTTGCTCAAAGCAACGTCTTTTACCTCATAGCAGGGAGCAGTACCGCCGCCCTGATAGAGGGAATTAAGGAACAGAACATTGTTTTCAAAGAAAGCGTCATTGTACTTATTTACATAACTATTTGTGGTGTCGCTGTCGTAGAACAAGGACATATAATCATTTAACTGCTGAGTAGAAGTAACAACGGCGTCTGATTTGAGAGAACTGCCGCCAAATGCGGTAGTTTTGTATATTTCATCGGTAAATCCGCTGTAAAGCTGGTCAGTAACGGTGTTGTAATTAATTGTATTGTCTGCAAAAGCGTTACAGCATAATAAAGTCATAGATGTTGACAGAGCGAGAATTATACTAATTAGCTTTTTCATAATAACATCTCCTTTTTAATTTGCAACTGATCGATACACAATACACTGCTCGAAGTCTGATCTGTCGGCTATAAATAAAGCGATAAATTCCGATTCATCTATGCCGTATATGTTGAAGATATAACCAACACCCGAAAAATCCGTAAAGTCCTCAAAATATACATTATCACGATGTTCGTCTACATCTGAAAGCGTAACAAAATTATTACTGCATTCGTATTTCTGCCCGTTGTAGTTAATCGTTGGTATTTCTTTATAAAAGGTTTCGTTATCCCAGTACATGTATACGGGTTGATCCTGCGGGTTATCTTGCGGTTTGTCTGTTGAACCATCGGTTGAGGTGGAGTACTCAGAGTCGGAAGCGTCCGGAATATGACTTTCGCTGTCGGGGGGGACGGTAGTGTCGGTTGTTGTAGAAGTATCTGTTGAGGTTGAAGTATCTGTTGAAATGGGGATATCGGTAGACACGGGGTGTGGTTTAGCTGTATCTGTGTTTGTATCCGAACTTCTCGTTTTTGAGGTATCCGTATCCGAACTT
>ONAH01000070.1 GCA_900315715.1 uncultured Eubacteriales bacterium | reverse complement strand
TCGATGCAGCCTGTTGACCTGCGTATAGTGTCTCCACTACTTTGCGGCAGCAACCCGTATCCCTGTGGTAGCCTTACCTACCGATAATATGTTTTTATCTAATAATAGATTAAACCTATTTTTAATGTTTGTCAATAGCAAAAAAGAATATTTACGTCAAAAGTTTAATGCCAAACAATCGCTGAGCATTTTTATACATAATATTGTCGTAATCCTCTTTGCTGACACTATCCTTAAATTCGTTGAAATACTCCTGATAAAGAGAACGGTCGCCTGTTTTATTGTGAAGATAAGTATCACGTCCGTCTATCGGGTTATCGGAGCCAAACAAAACTTTGTTACTCCCGAACCGTTTTACAGCTTCTAATGTAGTGCTGACAGGTACCCAGGTTGTATCGCCGTACAGATTGGGCATAAGTCCGAGGTAGGAGAGAGCCTGCTTGTTATCAGTGCCAAGGTCCATGTGAACCATAACAAAATTTATGTTTGGATGTAACTTTGCGGCGTTGTATAAATGAACAGACATAGCTTCCTCACAGCCGCCTGTGTGAGAAACGACAGACAGAGAGTATTTTTCTGCAAGAGCATAGTATGGTTCAAGACGCTTGTCGTCGGGTGCAACTTTTGAGTGAAATGGGTGAAGTTTAAAGCCATAGATAATATCAAGGTTATTTTTTAAAATATCCTCAAATTCATCATCGGGCTGTTCGCTTGATAATTTCAGCCATACTAAAACGCCCAACTTTTCGGGGTGTCTTCGAGCAACACAGATAGTTTGCTTTAGAAGATCATTTTGACTCTGTTGAAGTTCTTTTGGTACAGGATTGCCTTGGTGGTCAAATTCTGCAGCTTCAATATTAGAGATGAGCGAAAAATCAATACCATACTTATCAATAGAGTAAAGAACCATTTCCTCAGTCATCACGAAATTTATCATATTGCCTATATGAACGTGTGTATCAATGATTTTTCCCATAGTGACGCCCCCCTTTGTTAATATTTATCCTCTTGTCTTCTGATCCATTCCATTAACAGCCTGACAATTTTATCCTGTTGAACCTGAGTAAGCTGAGTATTCATAGGGACTCTGTACCACTTGTTAAGACAACCTCTGCAACAGCAGGCACAAGCATGTTGAGCTTTAAAAACGGGGTGACCTTTCATAGGTGTTTGTTTTCCGTCATTTGGGATATTTTTCGGAGCAAGTCTATCCCGAATAAAATCTCTTGCGTGACGTTCGATAGTGTCCATTCCCTTTTTATCTATGTACTCAATATCCTCACGGGAAAGCTTAAACCTTGAACGGAAACTTGAGCGATTAAGTTTTTCGAGTGCCTGATCAATAGTCTGCATTATTTTTCTATTTCTTTTAAGAATGCCTTAATTCTGTCAAGAGCTTCCTTGATATGGTTAAGGGAGTAGGAGTAAGAAACTCTGATAAAGCCTTCTCCGCTTTCTCCGAATGCATTACCCGGAACTACTGCAACGTGTTTAGCCATAAGCAGCTTAGTTGCAAATTCCTCCGAAGTCATGCCGGTTGATTTGATGCAAGGGAATACATAGAAAGCGCCTCTTGGTTCAAAGCAAGAAAGTCCCATATCGTTAAATGCACTTACAATAAGACGTCTTCTCATATCATACTGTTCACGCATATGTTCGATATCACTGTCACCGTTTCTGAGGGCCTCAATAGCAGCATACTGAGCAGTAGTAGGCGCACTCATAATTGCATACTGGTGTAGTTTGATCATTTCTGAAAGAATTTCTTTTGGTCCTAAAGCGTAACCTAATCTCCAGCCTGTCATAGCATATGCTTTTGAAAATCCGCTTACGATAACAGTACGTTCCTGCATACCCTTGATAGACGCAAACGAAACAGGCGGTTTGTCGCCGTAGGAAAGCTCAGCATATATTTCATCAGACAGTACCATAAGGTCATACTTTTCGATTACCGGAGCAATGGCTTCGTAATCCTCTTTTCTCATAGAACCGCCTGTTGGGTTATTAGGGTAGGGGAGAATGAGGAGCTTAGTTTTATCGGTTACTTTTTCTTCGATCTCTTCAGGAGTAAGGCGAAATTCATTTTCAGCCTTAGTTTCGATAATAACAGGTGTAGCGCCTGTCATAGAGGTAAGCGGCTCATAACAGACGAACGACGGCTGTGGTATAAGAACCTCATCGCCATCTCCAACCATGCATCTGAGGGCGCAGTCTATTGCCTCCGAACCGCCTACTGTTACAAGTACATCTGTATCCGAACGATAGCTTACACCGAATCTTCTCTCAAAATAACGGCAGATCTCCATACACAATGCAGAAAGACCTCTGTTCGGGGTGTACCATGTTTTGCCCATTTCAAGAGAGTTAATGCCTTGTTCTCTGATATGCCAAGGTGTCTGGAAGTCAGGCTCACCGATACTCAGTGAGATAACATTATCCATTTCGTTAGCAATATCGAAGAATTTTCTGATACCTGAAGGTTTAGTAGATTTAATTTTATTGTTTAAGAAACGATCGTAATTCATTTATACCACACATTCCCTTCCGTCTGTGTCGGAGGTGAAGTTCTGCAAATCGACATTGTTAGACTTGTATTTAGTAAGAATGAAGTGAGTGCTTGCAGACAGCACTGACTCTAACGGAGAGAGTCTTTTAGCAACAAACATAGCTATATCCTGTATAGAGTGTCCCTTAACAAACACACCAAGGTCATAGTCGCCTGCCATCAGGTACACACCCTCAACTTCTTCAAATGACATAACTCTCTGAGCTATCTCATCAAACCCTTTGTCACGCTTAGGAGTAACCTTTAACTCTATAAGAGCGTTTACATCTGCACCGGGAACTTTTTCCCAGTTAATAAGAGCCTTGTAGCCTGCGATAATGCCCTGCTGTTCGAACTCCTCTATTTGTGCACGAATGACATCCTCAGTTGTGTCAAGCATAACGGCAAGCTCTTTTTCAGTGAACTTGCAGTTCTCCTGTAATAATGTTAGTAAACGATTTTTCATAAAAATCTCTCCTTTCACTTAATTGGATATTTATTTTTATTTTTATTAAAAAGCACCATTGAAGAAAACGCATATACTTTATAATCATCGTCCTCATATCTGCAAAGACATAATGCGGCATAACCCAAAACAAGCCAAAAGAAAGCAATCATAAACGATACTTCAAAAATCATAGTTTTTTCAAATAACGCATATATGCAATATGAGGAAATGAAAGACGCAAGACAAGGATAGATGTCACGAAGAATAGGTGGTTTGAGACCAAAAAGTCCTTTAAACATTCTGAATCCCAGACAGACCGCAAAACCTATAAACAGCGCAAACCCAATAAATCCCGAACAGACTATAATTGTAAGATAGCCGTTGTGGAAGTCGGTATATTTCATCTTGTCGTTATTATAGCGGTTTCCGTAGTAAATAATATTACCCTTGCCGACACCGAAAACAGGGTGATGTTTAATTACGTTTACACCTTGTCTGAAAAGCTTAATTCTGCCGCTGTCGATGTTCTTGTTGGTATGTTCAAAGGTAATTCTGTTAAGTTCATCGTCACTGTCACCAAAGGTATTTGTAGTGCTGTCAGTGGTGCTGATAGTCTGAGTTGCACCTGTCTGACACAGATACCTTACGGTAAACACTGTAACGGTAAGCATTGCAAGGACAATAATAAGAGAAATTGTCCTTTTGAAGATATAACCAAAATGTATTTCCTTACCTCCAAAGAACCTATAACAGGTATTTGAGATAAGATAGCATATAATAATAATGGCAGTAGCGTTAGAGTCTGTTAGAAGAATAACAATAAGATTGAACACAAGCGATAATATTGTTACCGTTCTTTTGGCAGTGCTTATTTCTTTGTTAGCAGCGGTTTTAACAAAATCCTGTTTTAACAGAAGATGACAGCAGAAAGCCGAACAGAACGAAGAAAATGCCATAAGATTGGGATTAAAGTAAACTCCGGTAAAACGGTTTTCGTAAACAATCAGATAACCGAAAGAGTAGGTAATACTTTTTCCGATAAAATAAAGTGAAATAATGCTGACGACATTGAGTATCAGCGACATTACCATAAATATATTGCACAGAGAATATAGTTCTTTTAAAAGTCTATTTACGCCGCCTTCTTCGGAGTATTCCGAATGAAGACCGTAGAACAGAAAAAATATCAACGGCATATTGAGAATCATAAGAACACTCTCCCAAATACCGTCTGAATATCCTCTGATTAACACAGTAATAATATTAGACAAAATGAACAGCACAAGCCAACCGTAATAGTTAACCTTTTTGATGTTAAAATCAGCTAAATACCTGTTGGTAAACAGAGAAAGACCCCAAACAAAGAAGAAAATCTTTCCAACCTCTGCAGCTATATTGATGTATCCGACAGAACACAGAAACAAATCTATGATAAAAGCTGTTCTGAACAAAGAGGTATCACTGAAAGCATTGTGCAGCCTTTTGCTGATACGCCCCACCTTATCACCGCCTTTCGCTAATACACGGTGTGATTAGTCTGTTATCTTGACAACTGTCAGGATACAAACGTAAAGATCATAAAAGAAATTAAATTTGCTAATATATTCAAGGTTGATTTTCATTTTTGCAGGAAGTACTTCTTCGATGTATGCTTTTTCAACATCATCGGCTTTGTCAAGGATTTCCTCCTCATGGCGGTACTTAACGCTAGTAAGAGAAGTAATACCTGCGGGCATAAGTAACGTTGCATACATTTCTGGAGAATACTTAGAAACGTAGCGTTCAACCTCAGGACGGGTGCCGACAAAAGTCATTTCGCCTTTAAGCACATTGATAAGCTGTGGCATTTCATCAAGTCTGAATTTTCTCAGAGTATGACCGACTTTAGTGATACGGCTGTCAGAACCCGATGTGACTTGAGAGTTTTTCTCATTGTCATTCACATACATTGTGCGGAATTTAAAAATACTAAAAACCTTACCGCCCGTTGTAACTCTCTTCTGCTTAAACAAAACAGGGCCGCTTGAATCGGTTTTTATCAAAACGGCGACAACAATCATAGGAATCGCCAGTATAACAAGCAAAATGATAGATGCAATTATATCGAAAAAACGTTTAAAAAGCAAGTCAACTTTTTTATGCGTTAAAATATCATAATAATGTCTGACCTCATTGTTTTGCATATAAGAGGGCAGATTAGAAAACTCAGGTAAAAGCATAAGTGCCTCCCAAAAAAATTATATACGTTCTCATTATACACTTTAAAAAGGATTTTTTCAACCATTTATGAAGTCTAAAGAAAAATTTAATGACTAATTTGTAATGGATTATAGACAGCTAACACTTTTTTGAAAAAACTAATTAATACTATTCGTTATATTATATGGATTTTTATTGAAAATAACGTAGTGTTATGCTATAATTCTACTAATCTATCCTTTAAAGATGTAATAGTGAGGTATAATAAATGGAAGATATGCATAAGGAGATTAGTGATGGCAGAATAATATTCGGATATAAGAAGCGATATTCATATTTGGTAGATGCAGTAATAGCAGATGTAAAGGTTGTAGATAAAACAGATTATAAGCTATATGCGGCAGTGTATGAATATTTTTATGAAGGGAAGACGTACAGAGGAGAGGGAGAACTTTTTCGTGATGAAGTACAGAAGGGTGAATATGTGGATCTTTACATAGATCCGAATAATCCTGCTGATTTTAACGGGAAGCATCGAAAGCGTGATTTCCATTGTCAGGCAGAAATAATATACAGTATAGCTGTGATATTGTTTTTTCTTGTTATAGGAGGATATTCGCTATTAATAGAGGGTTACATAGTTGTTCTGATAGCATTAATAAGTATTATACTATTAGTATTAAATATAATCAGAAACAAAAAGAAGATGGAGAGAAATCGTTACATGTGAGGTGTTGTAAATGAGAATGATTGACATAATTGAGAAGAAGCGTGACGGCAATGAACTTACAAAAGAGGAGATATCGTTTTTTGTAAAGGGTGCGTCCAATGACTCATTGCCCGATTATCAGATTTCAGCCCTGTTGATGGCAATATATATCAACGGAATGACAGATTATGAGCTTGAAATACTAACAAGCGAAATGGCAGAATCAGGAGAAGTGAAACGCTGGGACAATGTAGACGGTTTAACCTGTGACAAACATTCCACCGGCGGAGTGGGCGATAAAACTTCATTGATTGTAGTGCCGATAGCCGCAAGTCTTGGAGTTAAAGTTGTAAAAATGAGCGGAAAAGGACTTGGTCATACAGGAGGTACGGTAGATAAGCTTGAGGCGATAAAAGGGTTTTGTACTGTACTGACACCCGAAAAGCTTACGGAAAATGTAAAAAAGGTTGGTGCAGTAATGATAGGTCAAAGTGGTAATCTGGCACCTGCCGATAAAAGATTGTACGCTATTCGTGATGTAACAGGTACGGTCAGTAGTATTCCGCTAATTGCGTCAAGTATAATGAGCAAAAAAATAGCTTCAGGAAGCAAGTGCATAGTGTTAGATGTAAAATGCGGAAGCGGTGCATTTATGAAGACGCCTGAAAGGGCATATGAACTTGCAGAGAAAATGGTAGAGATAGGCAGAAGAAAAAACAGAAAAATGTCTGCTGTTGTTACGGATATGGATATTCCATTAGGTTATGCTATCGGAAACTCTCTGGAAGTAATAGAGGCTGTAAATGTACTGAAAGGCGGTCAGAAAGGCGACCTTTATGATATTTGTATTGAACTTGCAGCACATATGCTGATGCTGAGCTTGGGATTGCCACTTGAAGAATGTAGGAAAAAAGCTGTTATGGCAGTAGAAAGCGGAAGTGCGTATGAGAAACTAAAGGAGATAGTATCAGCACAAGGCGGAGATGTGTCGTATCTTGAAGATACAGAAATGTTTGAGCGTTCAGAAAATGTTTATGAGATAAGAGCAAAACAAAGCGGTTATATAGGTTATATGAACTGTGAGGGAATAGGCAATACAAGCGTGATACTTGGAGCGGGCAGAAGTAAAAAGGATCAGGCGATAGACCACAGTGCAGGTATCATTCTCTGTAAAAAAACAGGCGATGAGGTGACAGAAGGAGAGGTTATCGCAAAGCTTTACACAAATCAAGCAGACAATATAGCTTTGGCAGCTGAGCTTTTTGAAAGCAGTATAGATATAACAAATACAAGGCCGGAGAAAAAACCGCTAATATACAGTGTTATTGAGTAAGGTAGTAAAAAATGGAACAATATTCTTATATAGTGATAGAGGGTACAAAGTTTCTTGAAATACTTTGGAAATACAGATATATTCTAAGACTTTTGAAACATGACGAACTGACAGAGGAGAAGATAGTATTAGACGGAGGTGGAGGTGCGATTCCTCCTGAATGTAAAGAAGAAATAATATCATGTTTTATTAGTGAGCTTGCATCTTCATTGCGATATAAAGATTACAACGAACTAATAAAAATGAAAAAGGAGCTGGAGGCAAATTCGGACGAAATTCTTGCCACACTGAAAACTGTTGAATGGGTATATATATATGAGGGAGAAGGCGACTGTGCAACAATTGTGTGCAATACTATACGTTACGGATTTACGAACGGGCATGAGTACCACAATGAACATACACAAGTTTATTAATATTCATTCAAAAACGTATGATTTTTATTAAATTGTGGTTTACGGTAGCAAATATAAACTGTATTAATTCAGATTGACATATAATAGTTGGTAAATTGTAATCTTGACATAATTTGATATAAAATGGTAAAATAAAGCCAGAAAATTTGAAAGGCGTTGATTTTATGTCAGATGAAGAGAGAGCAATAAAAAAACTGGAACTAAAAAACATTCTGATGTCCGTTCCGATCAAAGCAATTATTTCAGGTATAATCACCTTTGCAGTCAGTTCTTCTCAAGGCACAAGTATAGGTATGTCTATTTTCATGTTTGTTTTCTTATATTCCGTATTGTCAGTTTATGTATTTATTTCAAAAAGAGTTGGTAATTGGATAGTAGGCGGTATAGTTTTGTTTGTGTTGGTGTTTGCAGTAGCTGCACTTAAGCTTCCTGATGCCATTATGACTATTTTCGGGTTATTGTTTATATTCGGAGGATTTGCACTTGATGTGATGCGAATTATAAAGTATATTCGTCTGTCCGGTAAAAAATCTAATAATAACGAAACTCAGCCTATTGAAGGTTCCATAGAAAATCAATAAAATAATAAATAATTGAAATAATAAAACTGCTGCGATAATTTAAGTTGCAGCAGTTTTGTTTTATAAAAAAGTTTATGATACGAAGTGCTTTTCGACATTCTGATTTAAAGAAAGGATTGAGAGTATGGTATATGTAACAGGCGATACACATGGTATGTATTATGATTTAAAAGAGAGATTTAAAAATATTGAGCTTACTTGTGATGATACAATAATAATATGCGGTGATTTTGGATTTGTATGGAATGAAACCGAAAAAAAGGAATTTCTCAAGAAACTATCACAGGAGGTTTATACGATAGCGTTTGTTGACGGAAATCACGAAGACTTTTCTATGCTTAATGAGTATCCTGTAACTGAGTGGAACGGAGGAAAGGTGCATAAGGTAGCCGCTAATATATATCATCTTATGAGAGGTCAGCTATTTAGTATTGAGGGAAAGACTTATTTTACAATGGGAGGAGCTTATTCTCTAGACAAGTACCGCCGTGTTGAGGGTATAGATTGGTGGAAAGAGGAACTGCCAAACTCAGATGACTATAAAACAGCCGATAAAACGCTTACAAAATGTGGCAATATAGTTGACTATGTTATTACGCATACTTTGCCGCAGTCGTCAATACACTATATAGGCCGTGTACCTGATATTCACGACTTAGAACTCACAGGATATCTTGACTGGCTATATGATAAGCTTGAGTTTAAGAAGTGGTTTGCAGGACATTTTCATGTAAATAAGCAGGCAAGAGGAAATGTAAGGGTACTTTATGATGACGTTGTAAGGCTTGACGATTAGGGTGCATAGAATTGAAGTGCAAAGAACATAAAAATAGAACACCCACAAAACAAAGCCGTGACTTTTCTGACAGCGGAATTGTTGCCGTATAATCCGATAAGTGCAGATTGTGTAAAAATCAGCGGTACGCAGTATCGCATGTTCTGAGTGCAGACATGGGGATAACTTATACAGAATACCATATAGTTTGCAAGTAAAGTTACGGAAAGTACCGTAATCAAAATTTTGAATTCTGTTTTAAGCGTACCTTTTTTTCTAATATTGATTATTAACGTTACCGCAGAGTAAATCGACAATATAATTACCGTTGCCAAAAGAATAACGCATACTGCTTGAAATGAAATGCAGTTAGTAAAGAAGGTGTTTTCGTCAAAAGCAGAGGTTTTCCAAAGTGCAATTATGGGGTTGAATTCGTTGTAAGGAGCACCGTCTGCATGCCATTGTACGAAAGGCGATGAGAATTGAAACGGCATAAAATCGAAAATGCGTTTTACGATAGTATTATCAATATGCTGAGAGCTGTCGAGCGGCAGTTTAGGAACGTAATTTAGAGGGACACCGAATTTCAGATGATTTCTAATAGGGAAGAAAAGTCCGACAGGTACGCATATCAAGCCGAAAACGATAAACTGAGGTATAGTTTTCCTGTACTCTTTTATATCTCTGATGAAAACATACAAAAATACACACCCAATCGCAGGGGCAAGAAGCCCGACTGTAAGCTTGGTACACATTCCAAAACCTATGCAAATGGCAATAAAACCTATGTCAAGCCATTTTTTATAACTGCACCATTTTACGGTAAAGTGTAGAGCACACATACAAAAAAGTGCGGACAGCATATCATTGTTGATACTGCCCGAAAGGATTATTAATGTTGGGTGGAAGGTAACAAAAGCGGTAGAAAAGCATAGACTTCTGCCATTTATTCCGCAAAGCTTTAATGTTTTGTATGCGGAGATACAGAAAAGTGATGAATAAATCATAGGCAGGATTTGCAGGAGTTCAAAGCTATTTTGTGAAAGCATAACACCGGGTTTTTCAATAAGGAAAAGAAAAAATGCACATATAGCATGGTGCAAAGGCGGGTGATAGAACTGCCACACATTTCGGGGATCGAAATCGGGAAGATGTTTGTTATCAAGCAGATAAAGAATATATCCGGAGTGACCGCCCGATGAACCGAAAAAGTTTTCCACATCGTGCTGACGAGTGTTGATGTCAGTATAGCAGATGTATAATATTCTCAGAATAATACCCGCTACAAGAATCAGTCGGCAAACAGTAATGTTGTCGGCTGAATTTTTCTGTTTTAAGTACAGATAAGTAAAAGCAGGAATAGAGAGTGCGTATGTGATAATAACGAAGCAAATGTCTATTTTCATGATGAATGTTCCTTTACAGTTGTATAGAATTCTAAAAGGAACATTCGCATAATAACCGAAAACTGCAACAGGAAAAAATGTATAAGACTGCACGAAAAACGGTTTTTAAATTGTATTACTTATGAAAGGGTTGGCGAACAAACGCCCGCAGGAGTTTTGAAGTCATACTCTATTGTAATTTTAACCTCAAACTTGCGTCAGACTTTTAAAAATATTTTGAGTTTTGAACTGCTTTAGTTTTTTGTAATTCTCTTATTTTACCATGGGGGTGATAATTAATGTCTAATTCTTCAGACGTCAAAGAACAGACAGAGAAAATAATCAAACAGTATGCAGATATGATATACCGCATAGCATTTCAAAACCTAAAGAACAGAGCAGACGCAGAGGACGTTTTCGGAGAAGTCTGTGTTTTGTTGCTTTCAAAAGATGTTCCAAAGGAAGAGCCTCATCTGAAACACTGGATTATACGGGTAACGATAAACAAATGTCACAATATACAAAAATCTCCGTGGCATACAAGAACCGAGCGGATAGACGATATAAACGAGCCTGTCTATGAAGAAAACGAAAGTGTTTTTGAAGAGCTGTGGCAGCTGCCCGAGAAGTACAGAAACGTGATATATCTTTACTATTACGAGGGTTACACTATACAGGAGATTGCAGAGATTTTACAAAAAAGCCCCAATACAATAAGTTCATGGCTTACACGTGCAAGAAAAAAACTAAGGAAAATATTAACGGAGTGAGGTGTTTTTTATGAATGAAAACAGATACACAGAAACTATCGGCAAGCTTAAATTATCAGACGAGGCTTTGGCTAAGGGTATTGAACGCATGAAAAACTACGAAGATAAAGGAAAGGTGGTAAATATGAAAAGCAGGTTTATTAGTATAAAAACAGTGGTAGCGGCAGTGCTTGTGCTTGCATTAGGCGTGGGGGCAGTTTTTGCAGGCAGTTTCAATAAGGCAGACACGAAGCCCATAAAGAACACATTTACACTTACGGCGAATGCACAGGAGCTTACGTATGATAATAAGATAGAAATTGGCGGAATTGATACAAACGGTTTACTTATAGGCTGCAGTATAAAAGACGGTGTTGTCGGAGTTGGTGTGAGTCTGCAAATCCCAATGTTATGCGAAGGTAGAGATGTTGAAAGTATAACGTATGCAGTAAAAGACTATTGTGTTGATGATGCTGCAAGACTATGCTTTATGTTAAGATCGGATTATGCTGAAAAAATGTCTTTTGAAAATATTACGGATTATCCATCTTTTGATAATAATAATATTTCTTATTACCACACTTTGGTTATGCACAGAGAGTACCACGCCGGAACAAATACAAAACCTTTCATAGCAACGGCGTACACGGTAGCGTATGATGAGCAACCAAATCCGGAAGAATATGCTTTGATTGACGGTTATTTAAGAACAGATGTTCCTGTTACATTGTCAATACAGTTTGATGATGAGCGTGAGTCATTAGGCGGTGCGTCTTATGATTATTATACTGAGCTTTACAATAATGTTGATAATCCCCACTATCAATTCCTTAAGGATTCGATATTGGAATTGTTTGAAAAACACAGTGACGAGATGAAAATTTATGTTACAGTGAACTTCACAGACGGTACATCACAATCTCAGACAATACAGCTTTACTGTGAACCAAGCGACAGAGAAGATAAGGTGTATATGAACTTTTACGGTATGCTTGTCGATTAATTATTATGGTTAAATTTTGGTATTCCCTCATTAATAATATATCAGTACGAGAGGTCTGTGCAGTGCAGACCTCTTGTGCTTTTATTGAGTGTAAAAAGCAGGAATATCAACAACGCAGGTATGCATATTGCTCATAGCTGCGTGACGACAGAAGAAAATTGGCTATATTTTAAAGTGTAAATCACCCGTTTTTTAGACATATAGGTTTACAAAGTTTTAATGTTAAAGTATAATATATTTGAAAAATTTTTCGAGGCGGTGTTATTAATTAATGGAATTCCCCAAAATTAAAATAACTGTATCTGAAATATGCCGAAGATTATGCTTTCTTTTGATTCCTGTGTGGATAGCATTTTGTTTTACTCTGTTTGCTTTACAATATTATTTCCCGTCAAGCTATAGCTCCGATCTTTTATTGCATATTGATATAGGAAAGACAGGAAAGAACTGCTATAGTATAGTTTATATATGTCTTGCATTATTAGATTCACTTCCATTTCCCGGAATGTTTATAGCATTGTTTCTCACATTTTTTATGGTACTTGGAATATGGGCTGTAAAAAAAATGCTTGAGATCCTGATGCCAAATGAAGATAAATGGATAATATGGTTATCTGCGTTGATTTGTAATATGGTATTCCCGATATTTATAATGTCAATTAGTACGTTTATAATGAAAGGATATTTAAATTTTAACGTTTACCATAATCCTACATATATAGCTATGAAACCCTTTGCAATTCTTTCTGTGGTCTGTTTTTATAAAATACAAAACAGCTACACAAAGCGTTGTATAAGCCTAAAGGAATGGCTTTCTTTTTCATTGGTGATGTTAATTTCGGCATTATGCAAGCCAAGCTTTGTATTCGGTTTTTTGTTATCCTTATTGATAGTGCTGATTGCAGACTTTATTAAATGTAAGGGTAAGGGCATAAAAAACTTTGTGGCGGTTGGAACGACTGCATTTCCGACGGCAGCAGTTTTGCTTTATCAGCAGGCTGTACTTTTTGATACAGAATCAAAGATAGGCATTGGCTTTATGACAGCTCTTAATGCAGCGGTTAAGCACCCTGTTTTAAAAATTATCGGTTCGTTGATATTCCCTTTGGTAATTGTGTCGTTATTTTATAAGGATATAATTAAAGATAAAGCTTACGGTTTTGCGTGGCTTAATATGGGTGTAAGCTTGTTTATAATGTGTTGTTTTTATGAGCAAGGCGACAGACTGAAACACGGAAATTTCTTTTGGTCGGCATATTTCTTTGCAGGATTATTATTTATCATGTCGATATATAAATTCAATCAACTGATACGAGAAAAAAGAGTCTACCCGTTAGTATTATCATCTGTGGTTCTGGGAATTCATTTTTTCTGTTGGTTAAATTATTTTATGTATATTTTATTTTCGAGATTTAAATAATAAGAAACTTTAATGTCGGAGCGACAGGTTCGAATAATTTGTGAGTCTATGCTATTTCAAAAAAAGTGTACCAATAATTTTGGGTTTTGTACTATTTGACAAAAATAATATCATACCGCATTTTCCGTTGAAAACGGTTATTTTATATGATATAATTTATAAGTTGAATTATAAAGAAAAAGAGGTAAGGAATGTGGGTAAGAGAGAAAACCTAAGAAATGTAGCGATAATTGCACACGTTGACCACGGAAAGACAACGCTTGTAGATCAGCTTCTATTACAGAGCGGAACATTTCGTGAGAACGAAACAGTAGCAGAAAGAGTAATGGACAACGGCGATCTTGAAAGAGAGAGAGGCATTACAATTCTTTCAAAGAACACCTCTGTTATGTACAACGGTACAAAGATAAATATAGTTGACACTCCAGGACACGCTGATTTTGGCGGTGAGGTTGAGCGTATTCTAATGACGGTTGACGGAGTATTATTGCTGGTAGACGCATTTGAGGGCTGTATGCCGCAGACAAGGTTTGTGCTTAAAAAGGCATTAGGTCTTGGAAAGAAGCCTCTTGTTGTAATAAACAAAATTGATCGTCCCGGCGCACGTCCTGCCGAAATCATAGATGAAGTGCTTGATCTTTTCATAGAACTTGGTGCGGACGATGACCAGCTTGAATTCCCTGTTGTATATGCGTCCGGAAGAGACGGCTACGCTACGCTTGATCCCGATGTTCCGGGCGAAAACATGAAGCCGCTTTTTGATAAGATATTAGAGGAAATACCGGCACCGGAGGGTGACCCTGAGGCAGGGCTCCAGCTGCTTTTCTCAAACATTGATTATGATGATTATGTAGGAAGAATAGGTATCGGCAGAGTAGAGCGCGGAAGCGTAAAGATAGGACAAACGGTCGCACTTTGTCAGAAAGACGGCGGTGTAAGAAATGCAAGAATAGTAAAGCTGTATCAGTTTGAAGGCTTAAAGAGGGTAGAGGCAGAGAGTGCAACTATCGGAGATATAGTAGCAGTAAGCGGTATAGCTGATCTGAATATCGGAGAAACAGCGTGTTCTGTTGACTGCATAGAGCCACTTCCGTTTATAAAGATTGACGAACCGACAGTATCAATGATGTTCCTTGTAAACAACAGTCCGTTTGCAGGAAAGGACGGAAAATTTGTTACTTCCCGAAATATCCGTGACAGACTCTTCAAGGAAGTAGAAACAAACGTAGCAATGCGCGTAGAGGAAACAGACTCCGCAGATACATTCAGAGTATCTGGCAGAGGAGAGTTGCATTTGTCGATACTCATAGAGCAAATGCGTCGTCAGGGTTATGAGTTCCAAGTGTCACGCCCGACTGTTATCTACAAAACGATAGATGGTACATTGAATGAGCCTATGGAGTATCTTATTATTGAAGTTCCGGAAAATTATGTCGGTGCAGTAATGGAGAAGTTGGGTTCAAGAAAAGCCGAACTTATCGATATGGGTACAAGAGAAGGCGGGACAACTCACATTGAGTACAAGATACCTGCAAGAGGACTTATGGGATATCGTTCGGAGTTTCTTACGGATACAAACGGAAACGGTATAATGAACCATGTATTTGACGGATACGAGCCTTACAAGGGAGATATAGCAACACGTCATCAGGGTTCGCTAGTTGCGCACGAAACAGGAGATTCGACAGGTTACGGACTGTTTCAGGTACAGGACAGAGGAAGATTGTTTATTGGTCCTGGAGTTCCGGTGTATGAAGGAATGGTAGTAGGCGTTAGTCCTAAGAGTGAGGATATAACGGTAAATGTCTGCAAGAAGAAGCACATTACAAATACACGTGCGTCGGGTTCGGACGAAGCTTTGAAGCTTACTCCTCCTACAATACTCAGCCTTGACCAGTGTCTTGAGTTTATAGCGGAAGATGAGCTTGTTGAGGTTACACCGAAGAATATCAGAATAAGAAAGACAATTCTCAGCAAGGAGCAGAGAATGAAGAAACAGTTTAAGAAGTAGTTTTTAGCTCAAAATCCCAAAGAGTTTGTAAAACAAACTTTGGACTATAAACAAAAAACTAGGAGTAAGAATTGAGTAATGAATTTTGTAATTCTTGATTTAGAGTGGAACAGCTCATACAGTAAAAAATCAAAAAGCTTTATAAGTGAGATAATTGAGTTCGGAGCAGTGAAGTTTGACGAGGACTTTAACATTATCGGAAAATTCTCTATGCTTGTATCTCCTCAGGTTGGGAAGAAACTATCCGGCAAGGTACGTGAGTTGACGAATATCAGCAACGAGGAACTTGCAACGGACGGCAATACCTATACTCATACAATAAGCAAATTCAAAAAATTCCTTTCTCCCGATGATATTCTGATGACGTGGGGAACATGCGATATACTTGCGATAATGGAGAACAACGAATACTATAACAAGATTGATGATATAGATTTTAT
>ONAH01000129.1 GCA_900315715.1 uncultured Eubacteriales bacterium | reverse complement strand
TGAAGAGGTTTCCGTATCTGTTTCTGTGTCACTTTCGGTAGCGATGATGTCACTTTCTGTATCACTGTCGGTATCAATATATATTATATCTCCGATTATCTTTCCATTTTTATTTACAGCATATTCATCTATTATATTCAATGAGTATCTCTGTATTATAAATGCATCTTTGAGCGATAAAAATTCACTTCCGTCAACACAGGCAAGCATATATTGTATATCGCTCATTTCCTCTATCGACAATACCGCTCTCTGAATGAGTGATGCATCTTTGAGAGATATTTTCTTGTCACAGTTCACATCTCCCAATATGTACTCTTCTGGGAATTTTGTCTGCTCTGCTCCTGCCGACATCACTGAAATCCCAGAACCTACTAACGTAGCTGTAAGAATCATACTTACTATTTTTTTAAACATTGCCTTCATAGTTTCCTCCGTCTTCTTTTTATAACACATTACACAAAAATCACGCTAAAAATACACTGTATAAGTATATTATAACCTTTTATTAATTTTTTATCAATAACTCATTCAAATATAAAACTCTTATTATATCATACGTTTTTTTAGCTTTTTTCACAAAACGAATGAACATAAAGTGTAGTTAATGGTTTGTTTTTAAAATATTCTATTCTTGTATCTATATTTTTTCTTAGAATATAGATTTATCTGTATGAAAGGTTTATAATAATACCAATATTACTTTTAAAGGAGTTTTATCTAATGGAATACATTACGCTCACTAAAGAAAACTTGGAAAAGGAACACATTTGCTGTGCTATCTCTAACAACAACGATTCTCAGGTTTCCTCTAAAAAAGCATGGCTTGAAAACAGACTTGACGATGGTCTTGTGTTCCTTAAAAGCACTCAACGCGGTAAGTGCTTTATTGAATACATTCCTGCAGAAAATGCTTGGAATCCAATTGTTGCAGACGGTTATATGTATATCGACTGCCTTTGGGTATCTGGTTCACTTAAGGGACACGGTTACTCTAACGACCTGCTTGGAGAATGTATTCGTGACAGCAAAAACAAAGGTAAAAAAGGTTTGTGTATTCTGTCAAGCTCAAAGAAAAAACCATTTTTGGCAGATCCAAAATTCTTAAAGTATAAGGGCTTTAAAGTTTGCGATGAAGCTGACAACGGTATTCAACTATGGTACCTGCCTTTTGACGAAAACTCTGATATGCCAAAATTTAAGGAATGTGCTAAACATCCACATGTTGATGAAATGGGATATGTGCTTTACTACACCAGCCAATGCCCTTTTAATGCTAAATATGTACCTATTATTGAAAAAACAGCGGCAGATAATTCGATTATGTTCAAAGCTATTCATTTGCAGAACAAAGTTGACGCTCAGAATGCCCCTACTCCCATTACTACCTACGCACTATTCCTTGACGGTCAGTATATTACTAATGAACAAATGAATGATAAAAAATTCTTAAAGCTTATTGCAAAATAATATCTTTTCCACTGTTTTTTTGGCTATTTTTGATTAATTTATTAGTATTTTCTATATTAGTTCCAATTTTTATTTTGCTTTTTACAATATCATTGTAATATTCAACAAACTTTGTGATGAAAAAGTAATAAAAAAGTATAATGCAGCATATTATTATTCTGATTTCATAAATAAAAAAATCTTACTTCTAAAAATTATTATCTCAAATGTTTGTCAAATTTTAAAACTTGTGTTATAATACAGTATAATAATGTAATGTTGAGAAATGACATTTTTTCTTAATTTAGCAATAGAGCATTACCAATTTATTTTAGGAGATGTGTTTATGGAGTTAAAGGTCAAAGAGCTGTATGAGGAGTGGTTAAATAACGCCACTGATGACAGTAATCTCACTACTGAACTGGAAAGTATTAAAAATGACGAAGATGCTATTTACGATCGTTTTTACAGATCACTCGAATTCGGTACGGCAGGCTTAAGAGGAATAATCGGTGCAGGTACTAACAGAATGAATATATATACTGTAAGAGTTGCTACACAAGGTCTTGCAAATTATTTGCTTAAAAAATACAATTCTTCCTCTGTGTCTATTTCTTACGATTCAAGAATTAATTCTGATTTCTTTGCAGCAGAGGCTGCCAGAGTTCTTGTTGCTAACGGAATTAAGGTCTATATCTCTACCGAACTTCAGCCTACTCCTGTGGTATCTTACGCTGTCAGATATCATAAGAGCCATGCAGGTATCATGGTTACTGCAAGCCACAACCCATCTATGTATAACGGTTACAAGTGTTATGGTGCTGACGGTTGTCAGATGACCGATAATGATGCAACTGCTGTTTATAATGAAATCATTAAACTTGATTGTTTTAATGATGTTAAACTCTGCGATTTCGATAAGGCTTTGGCTGACGGTACTATCGAATACTTTAAAGATGAGTTCTATGAGTCTTATCTATCTAAGGTTCAAGAGCAGTCCGTTATGAAAGGCATTTGTAATGATTCAGGTCTTAGAGTTGTTTATACTCCTCTCAACGGTGCCGGCAACAAACTTGTTAGAGAAATACTCAAAAGAACCGGTGTTAAGGATATACATATAGTTAAGTCACAGGAATTGCCTGACGGTAACTTCCCTACCTGCCCTTACCCGAATCCCGAAATCAGAGAGGCTCTTGAAGAAGGTCTCAAACTTTGCCGTGAGGTTAAGCCCGACCTTCTCCTTGCAACAGATCCCGACTCCGACAGAGTTGGTATCGCTGTTCCCGACGGTGACGATTATCGCCTTATCACTGGTAACGAAACAGGTATTATGCTCTCTAACTATATTCTCAGCAACCGAAAAGCACTTGGTACTCTTCCTGAAAATCCTATTCTTGTTAAAACTGTTGTTACAAGTGTTCTCATGGAAAAGGTTGCTCAAAAATATGGTTGTGAACTCAAAAACGTTCTCACAGGATTCAAGTATATTGGTGAACAGATCCTTGAACTGGAACAGAAAAACGAAGAATACCGCTATGTATTTGGTTTTGAAGAAAGCTACGGCTATCTTGCAGGTACATATGTAAGAGATAAAGATGCTGTTGTTGCGTCTATGCTTATTGCAGAAATGACTGCTTATTACAAGCGTCAGGGAAAAACTCTTGCTAACGTTATTGATGAACTATACAAAGAGTACGGCTTCTATAATAATACTACTCTTAGCTTTGAGTTCGACGGTGCGTTGGGTATGCTTACTATGAAGAAAATCATGGATAACCTTAGAAACTGCAGTCTTAGTGAAATGGCTGGTTTCAGCATTGTTAAACATGCAGATTATCTCTTGTCTTTTGAAAAAGATTACGTCAACGGTACTACAACAGAAATCAAGCTTCCTAAATCAAATGTTCTCTCCTTCTCACTTGAAGGCGGTAATGCTATTATAGTAAGACCTTCGGGTACTGAACCTAAGATTAAGATTTATTTCACCGGAGTAGGAACAGATAAAGCTGACGCTGTGAGAGTTACTAATAACCTCATTGATTATGTCAAAAATTCTGACGTCTTCTTCCCTTCAAAATAATTTGGAGCAGCATTATGAAAAGATTTATTATTGTTGTACTTCTTTTGATATTGCCCGTTTGTGTTTCAGGCTGTCAAAGCGATAGCGATAACGCTGTTTCCAACACTCAAAACAGCATTTCATCTCAGTCGGAATCGTTTGGTTCCGATACTGATAATACTCAAGCTGAGCTTAACAGTACAATTAAAAACTTTCTTCGTCCCGCTTTTGCTTTTTCAATCGAAAAGGATACTCCTGAACCGGTTGTTGATAATGTTGTTTTCCTTTATGACGAAAAAGGCAGAATTAAACAGTGTGACTATCTTTCTTCAAACGGTATGAAGTGTAAAGCTTTATATACTTATAATGATACTTATGCACATATTTTCACTTTTGGCGAAACACATATGGTTGACGATTTGATTATTCACTGTGAGTATAATGATGGTGCTGATTGGACTATTATTAACGGGTATTATTTTAAGAACATTCTTTCAACGGAATCCTCCGATAAATAATTTATTCATTATCTATTTTAAACAAATTATACCTTGCAACAATTCAGTGTACATTATACTGTCTTGTTGCAAGGTGTTTTATTTTTAATTTCATTATAAAAAAAGTGCATAAGTGCGACTTTTGTCACATCTTATGCACTATTTATCTATTTTCTATATTTTAGAACTTAGGACGCTTTGTACCGTTTCTTTTATCGTTGTTGCCCTTTGGCTTTCTTGATGTTTGTGGAAGATCGTTTTCCGGCTTCAAACCTTCTACCTCAATCAATGCATCTCTTCTGGAAAGGTTTAATCTGCCCTTATCATCAATCTCAAGAACCTTGACTATAATTGTATCTCCCTCTGTAACAACATCTGTTACCTGCTCTGTACGTTTTACATCAAGTCTTGAAATATGGCACAAGCCTTCCATTCCCGGGGCAATCTCTACAAATGCTCCAAAATCCATTATTCTTGTTACTCTACCGTAGAATATTGCTCCTATCTCAGGACCGTTTGCTATCAGTTCGATTGCTGAAACTGCTCCTCTACACTTATCAGCGTCCATACCGCTAACAAATACATTGCCTGTTTCTCCGTTCTCTTCAATATCTACCTTTACTTCAAACTGAGCCTGTATCTCCTTGATTACCTTTCCGCTTTTACCTATTACCTCACTTATCTTGTCAGCAGGTATAACTGTGTTAAACATCTTTGGAGCATATGGTGAAAGCTCTTTGCGTGGCTCCGGTATTGCTTTAAGCATTACTTCGTCAAGGATATAATTACGTGCTTTATGTGTCTTTTCAAGTGCATCTTTTACCATTTCAGGTGTAAGTCCGCTGATCTTAAGATCCATCTGGATAGCTGTAATGCCGTCTTTTGTACCTGCTACCTTGAAATCCATATCTCCGAAGAAATCCTCCAGACCTTGGATATCTACCATCGTCATCCAACGGTCACCCTCTGTAATAAGACCACATGAAATACCGGCAACGGGAGCTTTTATAGGAACACCTGCATCCATTAGTGATAATGTTGAACCACATACAGAACCCTGAGATGTTGATCCGTTAGATGATACAACCTCACTTACAAGACGAATTGCATATGGGAACTCTTCAACTGAAGGAATAACAGGCAGAAGTGCTCTTTCTGCAAGTGCACCGTGACCTATCTCTCTGCGTCCCGGACCTCTGCTTGGCTTTGTTTCTCCTACCGAATAACTTGGAAAATTGTAGTGATGAATATATCTCTTCTCAAGTTCGTCATCTATTCCGTCAAGAAGCTGTTTGTCTGATACAGGACCAAGCGTTGTTATTGTTAAAACCTGTGTCTGTCCTCTTGTAAATAATCCTGAACCGTGTACTCTTGGAAGAATCCCTACCTCTGATGCAAGCGGACGTATATCATTCATTCCTCTGCCGTCAACTCTCTTCTGCTCATCAAGCAACCAACGGCGTACTATAAACTTCTGTGTTTTATATAGGCAATCATCTATCTGTGCTTCCATCTCAGGATAGATCTCGTCAAACTTCTCATGCACTGCCTCATATATTGGCTTTAGTCTTTCATCTCTTACTGTTTTATCGTCTGTATCAAGAGCTGCCTTTACATCTTCTTCACAAAATGCTTTTATTGCTTCAAACATATCGTGATCCGGCTCATTGCTTGGATACTCAAACTTCTCCTTGCCTATTTCTGCCTGAATTCCCTTGATAAACTCTATTATACTCTGATTTGCTTCATGACCTGCCATGATTCCGTTATACATTACTTCGTCAGATACACAATCTGCACCTGCTTCGATCATTGCAATTCGCGAATCAGTTGATGCAACTGTTACAGCCATCTTGCTTACTGCTCTCTGCTCTTTGTTCGGGTTTATTACATATTCCCCGTCAACGTATCCCACAGATACGCTGCTTACAGGTCCATTCCACGGAACATCTGATATTGAAAGTGCTATCGATGTTGCTACCATTGCTGTTATTTCCGGTGAGCAATCAGGATCTACTGACATTACGGTTGCCACTATTGAACAATCGTTTCTCATATCTTTTGGGAATAGCGGTCTTATTGGTCTGTCGATTACTCTTGATGTAAGTATCGCTTTCTCAGACGGCTTACCCTCTCTCTTCAGATATGATCCCGGTATCTTTCCTATTGCGTATAGTTTTTCCTCATAATCTACTGATAATGGGAAAAAGTCAACGCCCTCTCTTGGCTTTGACGCTGCTGTTACTGCTGCCTGTACTACTGTGTCTCCGTAACGCACAAGACATGATCCGTTTGCAAGCTGTGCCATCTTTCCTGTTTCTACTACTAACGGACGACCTGCAAATTCTGTTTCAAAAACTCTGAATTTGTCAAATGTTTTCATTGTATTAGCCATTTTTACATCTCCTTCTTCAAAGCACGCAGCTACTTAGCAATAAAATATACGTTCACAGATACCTATTAAACACATATTTTACCGCTAAATATTTCTGCACTGCTTTTTTTTATTATTTTTTTGTGTTGTTACACTTTTTTAACTGAACTTGTGGGGACAGACGAATTAACATCTGTCCCCCTTTCTTCGTTGAATTATTTACGAATACCAAGTTTTGCAATGATTGAACGATATCTCTCTATATCTACCTTGATGAGGTAGTTAAGAAGATTTCTTCTTTTACCAACCATCTTAAGAAGTCCACGACGTGAGTGATGATCCTTCTTATGTGTTTTCAGGTGCTCTGTAAGATCGTTAATTCTCTTTGTTAGAACTGCAATCTGTACCTCCGGAGAACCTGTGTCGCCCTCATGTGTTGCATACTCTGCCATTATAGCTGTCTTTTCTGCTTTTGTCATTTTGTTTTCCACCTTTTTATTATTTTTTACCCTTTACGGACATCTCACAGTATGCGGTCAAGGTGAAGCCTGCAACCGTGAAAAGGGGTATCTCCGATACTGTTTTACACAGCATGTCGCTATTATATCATAATAATTGTTATTTGTAAAGCATATTTTTATGATTTTTTTGCTTTTTTCTCTTTGTCTAAGTTATCTGCACGGTATTTTTTTATCAACTCAAGAACCCTCTTCTTCTGTTCACTTGTCAATGTTCTGTACAATAGTATCATGTTCTGTTCATCTTTTGCAAGTGCATACATTCTTTCCCGATCTCTCCAGGATACATCGGTTAGAGTTGTGTAACTCTCGTCTTCCTCTGAATTATCAAATTCAACGTCGGATACCGCTTCCATAAATACAGAATAGTTTACATTAAATATGTTCGCAAGCTTAATTATCATTGAACCGCTTGGTCGCGTTGTGCCTGTTTCATAGTATGCATATGTCGATCTTTCCACTCCCAGTGCATCTGATACTTGCTTCTGTGTTAAACCGGCATTTTCTCTGCATTGTCTCAAAACTAAAGAAAATTTAGTATTATTCATAATAATCTCTCCATTACTTTATGTAATTTACCGGTTAATTGTAATCTTGAAAACAAATCCTCTCATTTACTTCATACCATGAAGTTGCTTTTTGAACAATAAATCGCTTCATTCTCAAAATTAAATTGTCATTAATTAGTTGTTAAAATGTTGTTTCTTTTCTGTACAAAAACAAAAAAGTATGCTACAATAAAAGTTGGCTGTTACCTATCAATGCGTATAGCTATAATTTACCCGCTTACATCTTTAATATTCCTATACTCCTATTTTTATTTTATCACTTAATTCGTTCATTGTAAATACAATTTTTAAATTTTTATTGCTGATGTTGTGGGTTTTATTCAATTTTTTTATGGGAGTGATGTGTATGGTAATACTCTCTGTGGACATTGGTAAAGCAAGAACAGGACTTGCTATTTGCGATAAAAGTATGTTCCTTGCATCTCCACTGCTTGTTATTGACGATCGATGTCGCGATAACGTTCTCAATAAGGTAGCTAATATTGCTTGTGAGAAACAGGCACAGAGAATTGTTGTAGGTTTACCAAAAAATATGGACGGCTCTGAAGGTGATAGTGCAGTTTCTGCAAGGGAATTTGCGAAACTGCTCTCAGGTCTTACCGATATTCCTGTTGTTCTATACGATGAACGCTGTACTACTATGATCGCTCATAGGTATCTCAACGACAGCAACACCAGAGGAAAAAAACGTAAACAAACCATCGACGCTGCCGCTGCCGCTATTATTTTGCAAAGCTACATTGATTTTCTTAAAAATTCTAATTCCAATCAAGAAATTAAGGAGGCTAAAACGTGAGTAAAAACAAAAACACTCAGAAAGAAAAAAAATCTAAATCTTCAAACACAAAAAAAACCGAAAACAAAAAAACAAAGTCATCGTATTCACCTTCTCTCAACGATACCCTTTCTATGCATGAAAAATTTACTAATCTGTATGTTATTGGTATGTTTACCTTGTTCCCTGTTTTTATGACAGATAAGCTTTTTAATCTGAGAAAGGACAGACTTCACTACTTTATCGGCACTACAATCGTTCTTCTTTTCTTTATTATTGCTACCTATCTGTGCGGTATCGATAAAAAGAAATGGGTAAAAAACATATTTAAACTAAATGTCGAAGATTTCGGAATGTTAGCTTTCTTAATCGTTAGTGTCGTTTCGACTGTTTTGTCGGAATATGGCATGGAAGCTGTAACTGGTTCTGAGGGACGTGACAGCGGTTTGATAATTATGTTGGGATATGTACTTTGTTACTTTGTGGTTTCAAGATATTACAAGTACCATAAAATTCCATATGACATCTTTGTTATCTCCTCTGCGATCATCGTTATCATCGCTATCTTGCATGAATTCTATATTGATCCGTTTAACTTGCTTACCGAAATTGCTGAAAACCAGCAGAATATCTTCATTTCGACCTTTGGAAACATCAACATTTTCTCTTGCTTTATATGTGTTTCCATGCCTGTAATCGCTGCTCTACTTGTAACATCCAAGGATATTCCTTCAACTGTTTTTTATGGTATTGGTATTTCTATTTCCTTTATGGGATTGCTTGTTGCAAACAGTGATAGCGGTTACTTTGGTCTTGCAGCGTTTATGTCAATTCTTTTTGTATATTCTTGCAAAAATGCTCAAAGATTGTTTAATTATTTCCTTTGTGTTTTCCTCATGTTATTATCGTGCAAGATCTTCAAATTATTGACACTTGTTTTCCGTGAAAATTATAAACCTCTTGATCCTATTCCTAGTTTCCTTATCTTTAATAATAAAACGTTTATTCTTATTGCTGTGTTCGCATGTCTTTCTATACTCTTCTATTTTGTTAAGAAAAAGAACAATGAGAAAGATTTTCCTAAAGCTGTTCAGATTACCGCTGCTTCTCTGGTAGCATTAAGCGCTGTTTCGTTAGTTTCTGTCTTTGTGTACTTCAGTGCTTTTGACAAAACAACTGATCTTGGCAGCCTTGCTAAGTATTTGCGCTTAAACGACAAATGGGGTACTCACAGAGGTTACGCTTGGATTAGAAGCATTATTCTCTTTAAAACTAATGGCATTAAAAACATGCTTGTCGGTTCAGGCCCTGATACATTCGGTCAGATTATGAAAAAATACTACCGTGAAGATATGATTAACCGTCACGGAAGTGTGTTCGACAGCGCTCATAACGAATTCCTCACTTATCTTGTTACTATCGGTGCATTAGGACTTATCTCTTATATTACTGTGCTTGTTTCTACCATTATTAAGGGTATCAGAAGATTTGAATATTCTGTGGGTGCACTTATTGCTACTCTTGTTATTATCTCATACTGCGCTCAATCAATATTCAGCCTGTTTACTCCTATTGTTACACCGTTCCTGTTCCTTTTCATTTCACTTTGCGAAGGTATTATCAGACGTTATCCTTTAGAGAAAAAGATCAAGGAAAAAGATACTATTAAAGAATAAATCATTTATAAAAAACCAAACGGCATTATTTATAGTGCTGTTTGATTTTTTATCTGTAAGACAGGAGTTTTTATCTTGAAAAAGCTGCTTATTTATTTGAAGGAATATAAGATCGAATGTATCTTAGCTCCTTTTTTCAAAATGCTTGAAGCTCTTCTTGAGCTGTTTGTACCTATGGTTGTCGCTTCTATCATTGATAAAGGTATCGGCAACAATGATGTTAATTATATTATCAAAATGTGCCTTATTCTTGCTGGACTTGCTGTTTTTGCACTTACAGGTTCTTTGACTGCTCAGTATTTTTCTGCAAAAGCCGCTATTAACTTTACTTCAAAAGTTAGAAAAAGTCTGTTTGATCATATACAGACTCTCTCTTACAGTGAACTTGATCATATCGGTACTTCTACACTTATTACACGTCTGACAAGTGATATGAATCAGATACAAAATGGTGTAAATATGACACTCAGGCTATTCCTTCGCTCCCCCTTTATTGTATTCGGTGCTATGATTATGGCATTTACTATAGATACTAAATCTGCCTTCATCTTTGTTGCCGCTATTATCCTGCTTAGTATCGTCGTATTTGGTATTATCGTTGGCTGTATCCCTTTATACAATAAGATACAATCTCAGCTTGATAATATTCTTGACATTACAAGAGATAATTTAATGGGTGTCAGAGTTATCAGGGCTTTTTGCAAAGAACAAACTGAAATCGAACAATTTAAAAATTCTAACCTCCTTTTAACAAAATCACAGAGATTTGCCGGCAGAATCTCTGCTCTTATGAATCCTCTGACTTTTATCATCATTAATTTTGCCGTTATCATTCTTATACACACCGGTGCTGTTCAGGTTAATTCGGGACGTCTAACTCAAGGTGAGGTTGTTGCTCTGTATAATTATATGTCACAAATTCTTGTTGAGCTTATAAAGCTTGCTAACCTTATTATCACCATGACAAAGGCTGTTGCCTGCGGTAACAGAGTACAGGCTGTTTTTGAAATAAACTCAGGAATCATTTCCGGAACTTTGTCTGACGACAAGGACGTATCCGACTTCTCTGTGCAGTTGAAAAATGCTTGTTTAAGATATAAGGACGCTGCTGAGTATTCGCTTGAAAACATCAATCTGACTGTTAAACGCGGAGAAACAATTGGAATTATAGGTGGTACGGGATCCGGTAAAACCTCTCTTGTAAACATTATTTGCAGATTTTATGACGTTGAGGACGGAGAGGTTATTGTTAACGGTCATAACGTTAAGGAGTATTCTTTGCAGACGCTTAGAAGTATGATAGGTATTGTTCCCCAAAAAGCTGTATTGTTTAAAGGAAGTATCAGAGATAATATTAAATGGGGAAACACAGACGCAACAGATACTGAAATTATGCAGGCTGTTATAGCTGCCCAGGCTGATGATATTATTTCTTCAAAAGACGGAGGTCTTGATTATATTATTGAACAAGAGGGTAAAAATCTCTCTGGCGGTCAAAGACAACGTTTAACTATCGCAAGAGCATTAGTCAGAAAACCACAAATACTGATTCTTGATGACAGCTCATCTGCACTTGATTACGCTACCGATGCAAAACTGCGCAAAGCAATCAGAAACTCTGATTTTTCACCAACTGTTTTTATCGTGTCCCAAAGAGCTGTCTCAATTCAGCACGCAGATAGAATTATTGTACTTGATGACGGTAAAGCTGTCGGTATCGGTACTCATGAACAGCTTTTACATACTTGCAATGTATATAAAGAAATATATGACTCTCAATTCAGTAAGGAGGAATAAGCTTGAAAAAGGTTCGTGACAATACTAAAAAACAAACCTTAAAACGTGTTTTGGCTTATATCTCCAAATATAAGCTGTTGATCTTTATTTCTATGATTTTTGCTGCACTCAGTTCTTCTTTGACGTTATATATGCCTATTCTTATCGGAAACGCAATCGATCTGATTATAGGGAAAAACAACGTTGACTTCAACTCCATTGCAAAAATACTATTGTATATCGCTATAATGATTACTGTAAATTCTATCATTCAATGGTTTATGAACACTATAAACAATCGTGTAACATTTAGTGTCGTTCAGGATATTCGTGATGAGGCGTTTGCTCACCTTCATCAACTTCCGCTGTCTTACATTGATTCACATCAGCATGGTGAACTTGTAAGCCGCCTGATAGCCGATGTAGATCAGTTTGCAGACGGTCTGCTGATGGGGTTTACTCAGCTTTTTACGGGAATAGTTACTATCATCGGTACACTTGCATTTATGCTCTCTATTGATATTAAAATTACCGTTTTAGTCGTTTTCCTTACCCCATTGTCATTTTTTGCCGCCAAGTTTATTGCAAGCAGAACTTACGGCTACTTCAAAACACAATCCGAAATAAGAGGTAGTCAAACTGCTCTTATCGATGAAATGATCGGAAATCAAAAAATTGTTCAAGCTTTTTCATACGAAAATAATACCTCAGAAAGATTTGACAAAATCAATGAAAAGCTTACTAAAGCCTCTGTCAAAGCTGTTTTCTTCTCGTCACTTACTAATCCTACAACAAGATTTATCAATAGTCTTATTTACGCTGCCGTTGGATTGACCGGTGCATTATCCGTAATAAATGGCGGTTTATCAGTTGGCGGTCTTACATGCTTTTTAAGCTATGCTAATCAATATACAAAACCGTTCAACGAAATTTCCGGGGTTATCACCGAACTTCAGAACGCAATCTCTTGTGCCGCAAGAATTTTTGAACTCATTGAGGAAAATCCTCAGATTCCCGATAAAAATACTGCAATTCAGCTTGAATGTGTTAATGGTCAAGTTACTCTTGACGATGTTTGTTTCTCCTATGTTCCTAATAAAAAACTTATAGAACATTTTAATCTGTCTGTTAGAAACGGACAGAGAGTAGCTATCGTCGGCCCCACAGGCTGCGGTAAAACTACATTAATTAATCTGCTGATGCGGTTTTATGACGTCAACAGCGGTTCAATAAGCATTGACGGAGTTGCCGCTGACGATATTACAAGAAATTCTCTGAGAAAAAATTTCGGCATGGTTTTACAGGAAACATGGATAAAAAAGGGTACTGTCAGAGATAATATTACTATGGGAAATCCTGACGCTGATATGAAAGACGTTATCGCTGCTGCAAAAGCTACCTATGCACATAATTTCATCAAAAGGCTTCCTAACGGATATGATACTGTTATCAGCGACGCAAACTCAGGTCTCTCTCAAGGTCAAAAACAGCTTCTTTGTATTACCAGAGTTATGCTTAGTATACCGCCAATGCTTATTCTTGATGAAGCGACATCTTCGATCGATACACGTACTGAAAAACAAATACAACATTCTTTCGCTGAGATGATGAAGGGACGTACAAGTTTTATCGTCGCTCACAGATTATCTACTATTCGTTCTGCTGATGTTATTCTTGTTATGAAAGACGGTAATATCATTGAACAGGGTACTCATGAACAACTTATCGAAAAAAATGGGTTTTATGCAAATCTCTACAATAGTCAATTTGCATTGTAAAAATCTCTTGTAATAATTGTTAAACGGTGTTATAATTATTAAGAGTGTGATGTGTAGCTGTTTTATTTACAGCTCACACTAATAATGTATGAATAGAGGTATCAAATTGCTTGAATTACAAAATGTCAGTTACCAAATTGACGAAAAAATAATACTTAAAGACATTAATCTAAAAATAAATGATCACTTTGTTGCCGTAACCGGTCCTAACGGAAGCGGTAAATCTACACTTGCTAAAATTATTGCTGGTATTTTACAGCCTACAAGCGGTAAAATTTTGCTTGACGGTGAAGATATCACCGATTTGTCTATTACCGAAAGGGCTAACAAGGGTATTAGCTATGCTTTTCAACAGCCTGTACGTTTTAAGGGGTTAACTGTAAAGGATCTTATGAGACTATCCGCAGGTAAAGAAACTCCCTATTCCAAACTTTGCGAAATGCTAAACGAGGTCGGTTTACAGTCTAAAAATTATATTAACAGAAGCCTTGATGCCAGCCTTTCCGGCGGAGAGCTTAAAAGAATTGAAATTGCTATGATCTTTGCAAGATCTTCTAAACTTAGCCTCTTTGATGAGCCTGAGGCAGGTATTGACTTGTGGAGTTTCCAGAAGCTTATCGGTATCTTTGAAAAAATGGTTGAGCAAACTAAAGGTAATGTTATTATCATCAGCCACCAGGAAAGAATTCTCAATATCGCTGATAAAATTATCTACCTTAAAGACGGTTCTATCGCACAGTATGACGTTAGGGAGAAAATTCTTCCGCAGCTTTTAGACAGCATTACCGCTGATTGATTTACGGGGGTGTTTATACATGGATCCAATACAAAAGAAAATTCTTCACGAGGTAGCCGATCTTGATTCTTTACCCGTAGGTGCTTACAATATTCGTGCAAACGGAAAGTCTGCTGCAAGAAATTCTACCGCCAATATCGAAATCGTTACTAAAGAGGATAAATCAGGTATCAATATCATTATTAAACCAAATACTGTAAACGAAAGCGTTCATATCCCTGTTATTATCTCTGAAACAGGTCTGACCGAACTGGTTTACAACGACTTTTATATCGGAGAAAACAGTGATGTTGTTATCATCGCAGGCTGCGGTATCCATAACTGCGGTAACGGCGATAGCGCTCATAATGGTATTCATACTTTTTATGTCGGTAAAAATTCCAAAGTTAAATATGTTGAAAAACATTATGGAGAAGGTGAAGGCAGGGGTAAAAGACTTATGAACCCTACCACTGTTATTCACCTTGAGGATGGGGCTAAAATGGAAATGCAAGCCTCTCAAATAGCTGGTATTGACGATACACTGAGAAATACTAAAGCTTTTCTCGGAAATGACGCTAAACTTGAAATTAACGAAAGCGTTATGACAACAGGTGTTCAGAATGCTGTGTCGGAATTTACTGCTGATTTGAACGGTGAGAATTGTAGCTGCAATATCGTTAGCAGAACGGTTGCTAAGGATAACAGTACTCAGCATTTTACTAGCAGACTTAACGGTAACAATGTTTGTTCAGGTCACACTGAATGTGATTCTATCATTATGGATAAAGCAAGCGTTCTTGCAACACCTGAACTTCAGGCTAACAGCACAGAAGCAAGCCTTATTCATGAAGCCGCTATCGGTAAAATTGCCGGCGAACAGCTTATTAAACTTATGACACTCGGACTTACTGAGGCTCAGGCAGAAGAACAGATTATATCAGGATTTTTAAAATAAAAATCTGTCGCAGACGGACAGCTTATTCCCGTCTGCGACTTTTTTAGAACTGTTTTTTTATCGATACTGCTCAGGCGTCTTACTCTCTCTGAGCTTGAATGATTCACAATCTACACACTGACACTGGGTTGGATTGGATTCATGGGTTCCTATCGTTACACAGTTGAGTGAACAATAATTCTTTGAACCGCAGTGATGCTCACAGTCCCCTACCGAACACTTGATGCTGAAGTTTGCATCAGAAGATGAATGATTACTCATAATTGTTTCTTCCTTTTTATTATATTTCGCCTTTGCTTTTTCTTAGCTTTCAGCGACATTAATAGTATTCTTATTATTAAAATAAATATACCCTTAAGAGGATTTTGTGATATGGAAAAATATTCCCAAGAGTTTACGGGCGTAGTAGATTCTATGATATACGCCAACAGCAAAAACGGTTATACCGTCTTACGCTTAGATGTTGATGACATTTTGGTTACCGCAGTCGGTATTATGCCCGGAGTCGGAATAGGCGACCAATTAAAAGTTTCTGGTTATTATACTAAACACCCTAAATACGGAGAGCAATTTGTTGTGAAAGACTGTGAGAGGTTTCAGCCACAAACTACCGGTGCTATTCTGAACTATTTATCCAGCCGTTCTATTAAAGGTATCGGACCGCTTACTGCTCAAAGAATTGTCGATATTTTCCAGGATAAAACCTTTGATATCATTGAAAATTACCCTCAAAGACTAACTGAAATCAGAGGTATTACCCTTCAAAAAGCTATGAAAATTCATGAGGAGTTTCAAAATGCCAACGGCTTTAGTGATTTATTGGTTTATTTGAAACAATATAATATTACCCCTGAAGAATCGGTAAGAATCTGGCGTGCTTTTGGTATCAAATCCAAAGAACTTATAGAAGAAAATCCGTTCCTACTTTGCGAAAACGGTATAGATATTCCTTTTGCAAAGGCAAATGAAATAGCATTATCACATGACAAAAACATCATCAGAGAACCACGTACCAGAGCCGCCATTCTTCACACTATTAATCATAACACACATAACGGTCATACTTGCGTTCCAGCTGATAAACTTATTGAGGTTTGCTCTGCTTATATTCATGAAGACCAGGACTTCGTTTCTGATGTTCTAAAAAAAATGACAGACGATAATTCTGTATTTAAAACCATCAACCCTGTCAGCCATAAAGAATTTATTTATCTTCCTATATATTATCAGGCTGAAACATATATTGCCGCCAGAATTAAAATGCTGCTCCGCTACCCTCCCTATGAAATTCAAAATATTGACGCTCAAATTGATAACATTGAAAAATCTGTTGGCTTTAAATATGCAAACCTTCAGAAAGAAGCTATTCGTATGGCTTTAACTAAAGGTGTTTTAATTCTTACCGGAGGTCCAGGTACTGGAAAAACTACTACTCTCAACGCTATCATTAGAATTCTAAAAGATAACGGCGAAAGAGTATTGCTTGCCGCCCCTACCGGACGTGCCGCCCACAGAATGAATAAAGTTACTAAATGTGATGCAAAAACTATTCACCGCTTGCTTGAGGTTGAATGGAAAGAGGGCGACAGACCTGTGTTTACAAGAAACGAACAGAATAACCTTAGATGCGATACTTTAGTGCTGGATGAGGTTTCAATGGTTGATTCATTATTGTTCGAAAGCCTTCTTAAAGCTGTTCCGCTTGGATGCAGATTATTATTCGTAGGTGATAACAATCAACTTCCGTCTGTCGGTGCGGGAAATGTTCTGGGAGATATGATAGAGTCCGGAATTATTCCCACGGTAGTTTTAAACGAAATATTCCGTCAGTCTATGGAAAGCCTCATCATTATCAACGCTCATAAAATTAACCGTGGAGAAAAACCTATTATTGATGTAAAAAACAATGACTTTTTCTTCCTTAAAAACGATAATCCTAAAGTGGTTCTGAATACAATCGTTGATTTGTGCATTAGAAGACTTCCTAATTCTTACGGATACTCTCCTCTGGAGGATATTCAAATTCTTTCCCCAAGTAAAATCGGCGATCTTGGTACAACAGAAATAAACAAAGCTATGCAAAATGCATTAAACCCTTCTGCTCCAAATAAAATACAGATTACTTTCAAAGATAAGCTTCTGCGTATCGGTGATAAGGTTATGCAGTGTAAGAATAATTATCACATTCCTTGGACTGATAGTGACGGTAGTTTTGGAGAGGGTATTTTTAACGGCGATATTGGGATTTTACGTTCTATTGATACGGTTAACAAACACATTTTTATTTCTTTCGATAATAAAGATGCAAAATATACTTACGATGATATTCAAGATGTTGAACTTGCTTACTGCTGTACTATTCATAAAAGTCAAGGTAATGAGTTTGAAGCTGTTATTATTCCCATGTATCAAAGCCCTAAACAGCTTATGTACAGAAATCTACTTTATACCGGAGTTACCCGTGCAAAACGTCTGCTTATTCTTATCGGCTCTCCTGATGCTATGATGAGTATGATAAACAATTATAAAAAAACCACACGCTTTACAGGTCTTAAGGATTTTCTCGTTGATAACGGAGATGAATAATTATGATATTATGGAATATGCTTTTTCCAAACAGATGTCTTGGCTGTAATAATGTCATCGATATCGACAAACCATTCTGCGATAAATGTAGTTCCTTCTTCTCAATCGAACCGGAAATCCAGATAATTCCAAACGGGTGTCTGTGTATTTCTGCATTTGATCACAGCAGAAAATACAGAGAATATATGCTTGATTTTAAGTTTTATAATAAAAAATACTACTATAAAAATTATGCCGCTGTTATCAATATTATTGTCAAACAGGCATGGGGCGATATTAAGTTTGATTATTACACATCCGTTCCTGCACACCGGGATAAAATCAAAAAAAGAGGTTATCACCAAACAAAACTTATTGCCCTTAATTCGGCGGACCTAAATCACTGCAAATATAAACCCTTGTTAATCCAAACTAAAATGAACAAATCACAGCATACTCTTTCCGCCGTTGAACGTAAACAAAACACGGAAAACGTGTATGCTTTCTCAGACAAATACAACATCACCGGTAAAACCATTTTACTGATCGATGATGTCGTAACAACAGGTTCTACTCTCTCAGCTTGTGCTGATATTCTGCTTGCAAACGGTGCAAAAGCTGTATATTGTGCAACAATTAACAGATAATAAAAAACAGTCTCCTATGGTACGATAATAACCATAGAGACTGTTTTTTTATTTTGATATCACTTTTTATTCTGTACTCGACACAAACCTGTATTCATACCATGTACCGCTTACAACATAACCTATTTTTTCATATAAATCAATATGCCTTTCTCTTTGCAAATAAACTTCCCTACCATGTCTTAAATGTTTTTCGGTAATATATTGAACCAGTGCAGAGGCACACCCTTTGTTTCTGCTTTCATAATCCGTTGCTACACAACCAATCACTGCGGAAGTATCGCTTAGTGCAGTTACGGCGGCTGTCGAAATGGGTTTATTCTCCTCATATATCGAATATATCTCTGCAGAAGCGTGACGTATCTTATGTGACATATCAATAAAATAATCTTCAAAGCTGTCCGGTGAAATTCCGTCATATGTCCTGCAAAGAAGATCATACACTTTTCTTAAATACGACATATCACTTAGTGAACGATGTATTTTATGATTTTCTACCGCAAGCGGCAACGTTTTTTTGCATACCATTATCTCTCCGCTTACACAAGCATAGTTTTGAGAAAAACTGTATTCACTGTCACTCATTATCATCTCGGGCGAAAGCATACTTACAAAATCCTTTAACTCTGTTTCATCACAACATTCTCCACATAGTATCAACGTTGAGTAATATCTGCATATCGCACATGTTGGTTTTCCGTCAGAGTTTTTCTGAAGCCAAAAATCAAGAAAATTATATTTTATTCCATGGTACGCATTATGGTATGAAATTATTCTTGTACCGTTGGGCGAATGGCTGCATATTGCGTTTAATGACAGCTCAAATTTTCTGCTGAAATCATTTATATATATCATAGCTGTCCGCCTGCTATTGTTTTTGCAAGCTCACATACAGTCTTGAATACTGCTTCAAGGTCTGATTTCTTTACAATAGTATTCGGAGCATGAAGATATCTGCATGGCAGAGATACCGCTATCGTCTTTACTCCCCCTCTTGATGTGCTGATAACACCTGCGTCGTTTCCTCCTGCAACTGCTTGCTTTGCCTGGGCTTTTACTCCTGCTCTCTCTGCTGCTGTAAATGCTTTCTTGTACAGTTCTCTGTCATATAGGGTTCTTCTGTCCATAAACGATATTACAGCACCCTCTCCTAATTTGCACACCTTTTTACTCTCATCATTCTCAGGAATGTCTGCGGCTGTGGTTGTTTCTACTACTATCGAAAAATCAGGATCAACAGAATATGCAGCTGTTTTTGCTCCTCTAAGTCCTACTTCCTCCTGCACAACAAATGAAAAATACATGTCGTACGGCAATTCCGATTTTATCATTTCTATCAACACTAAACAGCCTGCTCTATCATCAAGTGCTTTTGTTATAATAGATGTTTCTGTTTCTTCATATCTGCCCTCAAATGCGGCAAGCTCTCCTATTGTGATTATCGCTTCTGCGTCCTTTTTATCCTTCGCTCCAATATCTATGTACATTTCTGAAAGTTTTGGAATTTCGTTTTTGCTGTCGCCCTTTGAAAGATGAATCGGCTTTATTCCAAATACTCCGTCTATATCTGAAGTGCACAAATGAACCCTTTTTCCTGCAATTATTCGCCTGTCTATGCCGCCTACTTCATCTATTGTAAGTGTTCCGTCTGAGTTTATTCCTGTTACAATAAATCCTACTTCGTCCATGTGTGCTGACAAAAGAAGTTTATTCTCTGCATGCTCTCTTCCTTTTTTATACACAATCAGATTTCCGCTTTTATCTACATACATTTCGTCTGCATGACCGTCTATCTCTTTTATTATTATACTGCGCAGCTCCTCTTCACCTGATGATACACCATTTGTAAGACATAGCTTTCTGAGTAATTTCATATCCATGTTTTTTCCTCCTCAATATGCCTCTTTTATGTATTCAAATAGAAGGCGTGCTGTGTTCTCTATATCGTCAATACTGATTATTTCAGCTGGAGTGTGCATATTTCGCTGCGGTATTGATACTACCGCTGTCGGAATACCGCTGCGTGTTACCGATATCTTATCACCGTTAGTTCCCGTAATGCCACCTGTCACCTCTATCTGATATGGTATCTCATGCTTATTTGCCAATGCGATTAGTTTATTGTATATTTTCTTTGACAGTACCGGTGATATACATATCATCGCACCTTCTCCAAGCTTTCCACTCTCAACTTCTGAGACGCCTTTTTGCTGGGCAAAACTTACATCTATACTGATCGCCTCATCAGGATTTACCGAATATGCGGATGTCATTGCTCCTTTGCCGTATGTTTCCTCTTGTGAGGTGAATGCAAACGTTACACCTGTATTTGCCGGATCTTCCTTTAACATCTGTGCGGTTCTCAATAATACTGCACAACCCGCTCTATTATCTGTTGAACAACAACTGAAACGATTATTCATAAGCTTTACCGGTGTAACATCAAATGCAACAAAATCTCCTATCCCAACCATTTCTTTTACTTCTGACGCTGTTAGTCCTGTATCAAGGTATATACTGTCAGCGCAGGGAGCTTTATCCTCTCCTCCGTCTGACAGATGCGGCGGCATACAACATACTACCGCACTGATTTCCTGTTTTTCTGTTATTATTTTAAACCGTGTATCCTGTACAACTCTGTAATCCATTCCTCCGCAGGACGACACCTTTATAAACCCTTCATCGTCTATATATGTAACAACGAATCCTATCTCGTCTATATGTGCGTCAAGCATTATGTTATGATCGGTCGTATCGCCTATTATCGCAAGTACGTTATTGTTTCTATCTATAACAACTGATTCTGCGTATTTAGAGATTTCTTTCTCTATTATCTGACTTACAGATAATTCGTCACCTGATACTCCTTTTGCTGTACATAATTGTGTTAGTAATTCTATCATTTATTGTCCTCCTCAAAGGCTGTTTACTATCCTCTTAAAATGCTCGCCTCTCTCCTCAAAGTTTCTATAAAGATCAAAGCTTGCACTTGCCGGCGACATAGATACTATATCGCCGGATACTGCATTTGCTTTTGCCATTGATACTGCCTGTTCCATGTTCTCAACTTTTATTATCTTCGGATTATTTTCGCTATACTCTTTCGCTTCTCTTATTGCCTTTTCTATCTTCGGACCGGTTGCTCCCATTATTATTGCTGTTTTTACCTTCTTTACTATCAGTTCACCCAATTCTGTATAATCAAGGTGTTTATCGTATCCGCCAAGTATTACTATTATCTTATCGTTATACAAAGATAATGTTCCAAGTGCCGTTCTTGTAGGACTCGACGCTATTGAGTCGTTGTAATACTTTACTCCGTCTATCTCTCGTACAAATTCATTTCGATGTGCTACACCGCCAAATTCCTTTGCTACCTTTACTATACTTTCAGTCGATACTTCTCCCCATACTGCACATATTGCCGCAAGGTAGTTCTCTACATTGTGAAGTCCCGGTATCTTGATATCGGTCTTGTTCATTATCAGCGTTTCGGTGCCGTTTTCTGTATAAATGATATCACCGTTTTCATTCATATATGCTCCGTTTTCAACACTCTGTCTGCGTGAGAATTTCAGCAATCTGCCTCTTACATCGTCAGAAAAAGAATTTGATATATCATTGTCAAGATTCAGTACACTCTTCGAAAATGCATTCTGATGCAATACTATATTTCGCTTTGAGTCAATATATTCCTGCATATCCTTATGTATATCAAGATGATTAGGAGCAAGGTTTGTTACAACCGCTATATCAGGGCTGTTTCTCATTGAGATAAGCTGGAAACTTGATAACTCTACTACTGCATAATCGTCAGGGGATATTGTTTCTATTTCAGGTAGAAGCGGCTTTCCGATGTTTCCCCCCAAATGTACTGTTTTTCCGTCTGCTTTCAGCATCTCTGAAATAACGGTAGTGGTTGTTGTTTTTCCGTCACTTCCTGTTACTGCAACTATCTTGCAGGGGCACAGTTCAAAGAAAACTTCCATTTCCGATGTAACTACTATACCTCTGTTTCTCATTTCCACCAATTCGTCCATATAATAACGCATACCCGGAGTCCTGAATACTATATCAACATCAAGTTCTGTTAGATATCTTTCTCCAAGACTAAGCTTTGCTCCTGCGTCCTTTGCCTGCTGTGCCATATCTCCAAGCTGTTCCTCTGTTCTTCTGTCACATGCGGTTATCTGTGCACCGTATTTTTTAAATAGTGATATTAGCGGAAGATTGCTGCGTCCTATTCCGCATAGTGCTATTCGTTTTCCACTAAGACTTTTCAAGAAACATTCTGTTCTGCTATCCATAAATAAAACCTCTCTTTATGTAGTTTGTTGTATTTCAATTTTAAAAAGTTGACATCTCTCTCTAAAATATTATTATATTATTATTTCGATAAAATAGCAACAAAATTTCAAAAAAGTTATTACAAAACTTTAATAAAAAATAAACCTGCGTAGTACTAACGAACTATATTCATCTTTTCATTTTATTATGCTCTTTCTTTTCTCAACATTATACTAAAGACTCTTCGTTTAATCCTTATGTGGTCAGTTTGGTATTGTTTTATCCCATTACGTTCTTATTGACTTTTTGCCCAATAACGGATATAATATAAACTGTACTATAATACAGATAATTAGAAATTTTGAGACTATTTTAAACAATTTTAGAAAAGAAAGGAAAATAATTATGGCACGTAAACTATTTACATCAGAATCTGTTACCGAAGGTCATCCTGATAAAGTTTGTGACCAGATTTCTGATGCTATTCTTGATGAAATTCTCAGACAAGACAGCGATGCACATGTTGCCTGCGAAGTTACTGCAACAACCGGTATGGTTCATGTTATGGGCGAAATTTCAACTGACTGCTATGTAGATATTAATTCTGTTGCAAGAGATGTTATTAACAGCATTGGATACAACTCTCCTGAATGCGGATTTAACGGTAACACATGTGCCGTTCTCACTTCTATTGATAACCAGTCGCCCGATATTGCTATGGGCGTTAATGAAAGCTATGAACTTCGTGACGGCGAAAAAGATGACAATAACAGAATCGGTGCCGGAGATCAGGGTATGATGTTTGGTTTTGCATGCAACGAAACACCTGAACTTATGCCTATGCCGATCTCTCTTGCACATAAACTTGCAAAAAAGCTTGCCGATGTCAGAAAAGACGGTACCCTTCCCTACCTCAGACCTGACGGAAAAACTCAGGTTACCGTTGAGTATGACGGTGACAAGCCCGTTAGAATCGATACTATCGTTATCTCTACACAGCATGATCCATATGTTACTTTAGAACAAATCAGAGGCGACCTTATTGAGAATGTTGTAAGACCTATCATTCCAAGTAATCTGCTTGACGTGAATACTAAATACTTCATTAACCCAACAGGCAGATTTGTTATTGGTGGTCCTGTTGGTGACAGTGGTCTGACCGGTAGAAAAATTATCGTTGACACATATGGCGGTTACTCACGTCACGGCGGCGGTGCTTTCAGCGGTAAGGATCCTACTAAAGTTGATAGAAGCGCTGCGTACGCTGCAAGACATGTTGCAAAAAATATCGTTGGTGCCGGACTTGCTAACAAGTGTGAAGTTCAAATCGCATATGCTATCGGTGTTGCTAAGCCTGTTTCAGTTATGGTTGATACTTTTGGTACCGGTGTTGTTTCTGATGAGATTCTCTCTTGTGCCGTTGGTAAGGTCTTCGATCTTAGACCGGGTGCCATTATCAAAAATCTCAAACTCCAAAGACCTATTTATAGACAGCTTGCAAGCTACGGTCATATCGGTAGAGAAGATCTTGATGTTGAATGGGAAAAACTTAACAAAATTGATGAACTTAAAGCTGCTGTCAGTGATATCTGTAAATAATGAGTTCTTTTATATCGGCTTGGATTTTTTTCCTTGCCGATTTTTTCCACTTAAGTGATTCTTATATATAGTTTTCGAATTTCAATTAATAAAATTATTTTGAATATTTTTAAATTTTTTGTTAAAATGTTGAATTGTAGTATATATACTGATATAATTAATAAAAGCACAAAAGGAGTTGACGCTCATGAAACACAAAAAAGTATTTCTTTCTATGCTTATCGTTGCTTTAATTGCTTCCTTCTACGGCTGCGGTCAAAAAGAATCCGCACATGATACACCTGTAAATAAAGCTATTGATAATACATATGGTATCACTGCTGATGGTAAAGCAGCTGATGACGGTGGTGTAACATATGAATATGCTGAACCCGCCGCAGATGCTTATGATATGGCTCCTGCCACTACTAACAATAATCCAACTGCTACCTATGACCCGTCCTCTACTATCAGCGAACCCCAAACTCAAAAACCAAGTGCAGGTCAGCTTACGGCCGGCGTTTGGAATGATAATGATAACTGGGGATTTTTTAGTAACCTTGTTAACACCGATCTCATTTCTTTCCCAAGTTATGGTATTGATCCGCGTTTTCGTACCGTTGTTAACGTAAAAGACAATGACGGTAACCCGCTTGTTAATGCATCTGTCTCTCTTTTGGACAATAAGAACAATACTCTCTGGACTTCCTTGACAGATAAAAACGGTAACGCATATCTGTTCTCACCGGAAGGAACTGACGGTGTTTCTGCCGAAATCGAACTCAACGGAATAAAACAATCCTGTGATATTCAAAAAGCTACCGAAAATGCACAGAACAACAATAAATCCTCAGATTCTGTTACTGAAGTTACTTTTGATAGCGACAGTAAACTGTATAAGAATACTGATATAATGTTTATTCTTGATACAACAGGTTCTATGTCTGATGAAATGCTCTTCTTACAAAGTGAGTTTACTGCTATTACAGATAAACTTGGAACAGATAATACACGTTATGCAGTTAACTTCTATCGTGATGAGGGTGATGAGTACATTACTAAATGCAATAGCTTTACGTCTGATATTAAGGATCTTCAAAGTGCTCTGAACGCTGAATCAGCACAAGGAGGAGGAGATTATCCTGAGGCAGTTGCCGATATTCTTAAAGAGTCTATATTTGATAGTAACTGGGACAATCAATCTGTAAAGCTTGCTTTTCTTATCTTTGACGCACCCCCACATGATGGCACCGACGATTCTATTATCGCTACAATTAAAGAAGCTTCTGCAAAAGGTATTCACATTATCCCTGTCGTTTCTTCTAACTCTGAAAGAGAAACCGAATTATTTGGCAGAGCATTAGCAATCACCACTAATGGACAGTATGTTTTTCTTACCGATGATTCCGGTATCGGTGACTCTCACCTTGAACCTATTATAGGTTATTATAAAGTTCAAAGCCTTTATGATATTATTATTAATATCGTTAATGATTATAAACAGTAATTCTTTTTTTATTACTTTAGCAGGAGATGTATAACTCTCCTGCTTCTTTGTTTTATTACAAAAAAAAGTGCAAAGCTAATTCTGCTTTGCACTGTATCTTTTTATTATTTAGTTTGCATTATACATCTTATCGTAGTAACTGAGATAATCTCCGGATATAATCTTATCCATCCACTCACGATGTGAGAGGAACCATTCTATTGTTTCTGCAATTCCACGCTCAAATGTATATGACGGTGCCCAACCAAGTTCACTTGTAATTTTTGTATTATCTATTGCGTAACGACGATCATGACCGGGACGATCTTTAACATAATTGATAAGATCTTCTGACTTACCCATTGTGCTTATGATAAGCTTTACAATCTCTATATTTGCCTTTTCGTTGTTTCCGCCGATGTTGTACACTTCACCTATTCTGCCCTTGTTTAACACAGTTGCTATTGCACTGCAGTGATCCTTTACATGCAGCCAATCTCTGATCTGCATTCCGTCTCCATATACCGGTAATGATTTATCATTTACACAGTTGTTTATCATAAGCGGTATTAGCTTCTCCGGGAACTGATACGGTCCGTAGTTATTCGAACAACGTGTTATTACAACTGGTAATCCAAATGTATTGTTATATGCCTTTACTAGCATATCTGCACTTGCCTTTGAAACAGAATAAGGGGAGTTTGGTGAAAGTGGAGTTGTCTCTGTGAACATTCCTGTCTTTCCAAGCGCACCATATACTTCATCTGTTGAAACCTGAAGATATCTGACACCTTCTTTGTACTCTCTTGAGTACTTATCGTCCGGTCTAAGATTCCAATGCTGCTTCGCTGCATTCAAGAGTACCTGTGTTCCTATTACGTTCGTTGTCAAAAATATCTCTGGCTCTACTATACTTCTGTCAACATGTGATTCTGCTGCAAAGTTTACTACGGTATCTATATCATAATCTGTGAATATCTGAGCAACTAACTCTTTATCTCTTATATCACCCTTTACAAAACGGTAATTCTTGTTGTCTTCAATATCCTTAAGGTTCTCAAGATTACCTGCGTATGTGAGTGCATCAAGATTTACTATGAATGCATCTGTATTTTCAAGCATATAGTGTACAAAATTAGATCCGATAAAACCGGCGCCACCTGTTACTAATACATTTTTCATATTATATATTACTCCTCTTTATTATTCGTTTGTCTCTTCAGCAAGTGAAAGCAGATACTGACCGTAATCGGTCATGGAAAGCTCTTCTCCTAACTGTTTAAGCTGTTCCGTCGTTATAAATCCACGTCTCCAGGCAATTTCTTCCGGACAACATACATAGAATCCCTGTCTTGACTGTACATTCTCTACAAACTGGGAAGCTTTCATCATTCCTGACGGTGTGCCTGTATCAAGCCATGCCATGCCTCTGCCAAGTAATGATACCTTGAGCATTCCTTTCTCAAGATATGCATTGTTTACAGCTGTAATTTCAAGCTCTCCACGTGCAGACGGTTCTATTGTCTTTGCAATCTCTACAACCTGATTGTCATAAAAATACAGTCCTGGTACAGCATAATTTGACTTCGGCTTCTTTGGCTTCTCTTCTATCGATATTACATTATTATCCTTATCAAATTCTACAATACCAAATTCTTTCGGATTCTTTACTGCATAACCAAATATTGCGGCTCCGTTAAGTTCTTCCTTCGTTCTCTCTAAAATATCTGTAAAATATTGCCCGAAGAATACATTATCTCCCAGTATCAGGCATACAGAATCATCACCGATAAACTCCTCACCTATTATAAATGCTTCTGCTAAGCCTTTGGGCTCAGGCTGTACGGCATAACTTACTGAGATTCCTAATCTGCTGCCGTCCTCAAATAGACTTTCATACATAGGAATATCAGTAGGTGTTGATATTATCAGAATATCTTTGATTCCTGCAAGCATCAAAACAGATAACGGATAATATATCAGTGGTTTGTCATAAATCGGAAGAAGCTGCTTTGACACAACCTTTGTCATTGGGTAAAGACGTGTACCTTTACCTCCTGCAAGGATAATACCTTTCATTGTTACCATACGTCCTTTCTATTTTTTATTTTTATTGCTTTTTAAATCTCACTTGCACCTTTTCTGTGTCACCCATATATTTATTTCACAACGTTAAAATATATTAAGTACATTAACATCAAAAATGGCAGAAAAACACATGCGTTTAGGAGTAATATACCATGATCAAATTTGTTGAAAACGCCTTCCTTTTCCAAATCAAATTCACGTCTGAATCTTGGATAATTTAACACCAGCAAAAGCACTATCGCAACTGATGTTACAGCAGCCGAAACATTTGTTACTAGATTATAGATTTGTTCATCGGATCCCCATGACATTATTATTGCACGGAAATTTGCTTCCATTTTCTCTATATTCTCCGATGGCTTGAAAATACGTGTAAATACCGAACCATTCATATAATATGCTGAAATCGTATTTCCACTTGCTGTCGAACGAATAACCGTGTGGAAAAATTGATATATAAAACCTAACATCAAATTTAATCTCAATCGCGACATGTTCGATATAATAAGAACAGAAAAATATGGCATTATTAATATGCTTCTATAAAACTCAGTCTTAGAGAAAGAACACATTAACATGAATACACCCGCAACTATAAATACAAGAAACTCATTTCTCTCTTTATGTGATTTCGGTATTGCCATATAACTGATGAAACAAATCACCAACAGTCCTATCATGAATACTGATGCCTTGACTATATCTACCCCGAAAAGATTCACAAGCACAAGTGTAGATGGACCTTGACTCATTGATTCCTTATACAAAGGAAACAGATTTCCTATCAAACGATTTAATACCATTACGGAAAGTGATAATACACAGTCAAAGGCTGCATAGAATAGGTTTTTCTCTATAAGCAGTATCATTGGAAGAAACGCAAATATGAAAAACGGTTTTACTGCAATCGATAATGCCGCAAACAGAATTGCATGCATCTTTTTGCCCTTCATCATGTTATACACACTGAGTGCTCCATATGCTACTACAAATACATCTGTCTGACC
>ONAH01000021.1 GCA_900315715.1 uncultured Eubacteriales bacterium | reverse complement strand
GTAAGACCTGTTCAGCAGACGCAGCCGGTAAGACCTGTTCAGCAGGCAGCTCAGCCTGTAAGACCGGCTCAGACACAGCCTGCTCAGGCAAGTGAGCCTAATTCTATTAAATTAGGAAAAGCAGATGAGCCGATTGAGAAGGGTGTAAGACTTGAACCAAATGAACTCATTGGTACAGGTAGAAAGATGGATCTGACAGTTGACTGGACTTGTTTCCGTTGCGGACGTTCAAATGCGTCTTATGTTACAACATGCGCTTGCGGCGTAACAAAGAGAAGAGCTGCAAGAGTGTATGAAACAGGTATTGACGAGTACGCCGCTCAGGAGGAAGAGGATAAGAAGAAACAAGAAGAGCGCGATAAGGCAATGGAAGCTATTCTTGAGCAGAAGAGTAATTTTGGTCCAAAGGCTTTTGATTCGAATGTTGTTGTTGAGGTAGAAACCATATCAAGGCAGTCGCCTCTTGAACGCAAGATGACAAACATGTTGTATAGCATGGTTGATAAAGCAGGAGCAAGAAACAATGTACCTGAAAAGGAAGACAGACTTTCAAAGTATGCTCAGAATCAGGGTGTAGATAAATCTAAGAAACCTGATAATAGCGCAACCCAAACAGCATCTTCTCCGAAACGTATTCCTGAGCCGATACCAACACCTCCTCCGGTTCATACCGATGATGATATGTTTGATAACGCTCCGCCTAAGAAGTGGCAGCCGTCAAGTGCAAAGGCAGCCGCAGCACCTGCTCCCGCAGTAAGCGAAGAGCCGATTGCACAGGATCCCGTACAGAGTACAAATCCGATGTTTAACAGAGAGCCGTACTTTGACGAGTGGAGATGCCCTGATTGCGGAACTATCAACAACGACTATGTATCAACATGTAGCTGCGGATGTTCACAGAGACGCGCAAAGCGCATGAACGCATCAGCCGGAAAGCCTGCAACAGCTGTACCGCACACATCTCCGACATCAACTATGCCGGCAGTAACACCTGCAACAAGACCTACGCAGGCATCGGCTCAGACCGTAACTCCTGCAACAAGACCTACGCAGGCATCAGCTCCGACAGTAGCTCCGTCTTCAAGAGTAACATATGCTTCTGCACCTGTTACCCCTCCGCCAAGACCGGGTGATTCAACACCGCCTAAGAGAGAAATACCGCCGTCACCGGCAAGAAGTGCAGCACAGCAGAACAAGCATAATGTTCCCCTGCCTAACGAAAAGCCGACAGCAAATGTTCCATCTACGGTAATGTCTGTAAATACGGAGGCTCCAAAGAAGAATAATGACCGTGAGCCATACTTCGATGAGTGGAAATGTCCTGATTGCGGAATGATAAATAACGATTATGTAATGACATGTAGTTGCGGCTGTTCTCAGAGAAGAGCAAAGAGATTACAGAATAAGAAAAAGTAATATCATAATTACATAGTTACATTAAGAATATTACTCCCTCTTGTACAATACGTATTTGAGGGAGTGTGTTTTTTTGCGTTTTAATAAAATATAATACGCAATAATATATAATAAAAATTTATAATAATATATATTAAAAGGATAATTTAGGTTGCTATCAGTAATAAATCATACAAATATGATAAAATTGTATGATAAAACGGAGGATAATACTTATTAAGTAAAGAAAAAAATATGAAAAGAAGTATTTTTTTTCTTTAAAATATTTGACTATGTTTTCAGAATGTTATATAATTAATTTATGTACTTACAGTACTTTGTTAAAATTTTAACTTTTATATATGGAGGCTTAAAGAAATGAGCAGAGTTTACAATTTTTCAGCAGGTCCGTCCATGCTCCCGGAGTCGGTTCTTGAAAAAGCAGCAGCAGAGATGTTGGACTATGAGGGCAGCGGCCAGTCTGTAATGGAGATGTCACACCGCAGCAAGGTGTTTGACAAGATCATCAAGGACGCAGAGAGCCTTGTAAGAGAACTTATGAATGTTCCGGATAACTATAAGGTACTATTCCTTCAGGGTGGTGGTTCATCACAGTTTACAATGGTTGCACAGAACCTTATGAATAAGAACAACAAAGCTGATTACATCATCACAGGTCAGTGGGCAAAGAAGGCTTGGAAAGAAGCATCACGTTACGGTGACGCAAAGGCAGTTGCTTCTTCAGAAGATAAGGTGTTCTCATATATTCCAAAGACAACACGTGCAGACTTCCGTGATGACGCAGACTATGTATATATCTGCATGAACAATACTATTTATGGTACTGTTTATCACGAGCTTCCCGATACAGGCGATATTCCGCTTGTAGCAGATATTTCTTCCTGCATAATGTCAGAGCCATTAGACGTATCAAAGTTCGGTCTCTTATTTGCAGGCGCACAGAAGAATCTTGCACCGGCAGGTCTTACAATAGTAATTGTTCGTGAGGATCTCATCGGCAACGCAATGGACATTACTCCGAATATGTTCAACTACAAGACACATGCTGACAATGATTCTCTCTTCAATACACCTCCGTGCTACACAATCTACATTGCTAAACTTGTAATGGAGTGGATCAAGAACGAGATCGGCGGACTTGAGAAGATGAAAGAGCGCAACGAGAAGAAGGCAGAGATCCTTTACAGCTTCCTTGACAACTCAAAGATGTTCAAGGGTACAGTAGTTCCTGAGGATCGTTCACTTATGAACGTACCGTTCGTAACAGGAGATGCAGATCTTGACGCTAAGTTTGTTAAAGAGGCAACAGAGGCAGGTTTTGTAAACATCAAAGGTCACAGAACAGTTGGCGGTATGAGAGCATCAATCTACAACGCTATGCCTGTTGAGGGTGTTGAGAAACTTGTAGCATTCATGAAGGATTTCGAGGAGAAGAATTCCTGATAATAAATAAAGTTTTATATGCGTACACATGAATGTTTGTGTACGCATAGAATTATTGATATAATGGAGATGACTGAAATGTACAATGTTCTTACATTGAATAAGATAGCTAAGATCGGTCTTGACCGTCTTGGCGATAATTACGCAGTAGCAAACGAGTGTGCAGCACCGGACGCTGTTATTGTACGTTCCGCAGCAATGCACGATATGGATCTTCCCGAGAGCCTTCTTGCAATAGCAAGAGCAGGTGCAGGTACAAACAATATCCCGATAGACAAGTGCACACAGCAGGGTATTGCAGTATTCAATACACCGGGTGCAAACGCAAACGCTGTAAAAGAGCTTGTTCTGACAGGAATGCTTCTTGCTTCAAGAAATGTTCTTGGCGGTATCGCTTGGGCAAAAACACTCAAGGGTAACGGCGATCAGGTAGGCAAAATGGTAGAAAAGGGCAAGAGCCAGTTTGTAGGACCAGAGATAAAGGGCAAGACACTTGGTGTAATTGGTCTTGGTGCAATCGGTGCTTTGGTAGCAAATGCAGCCGTAGCACTTGGTATGGACGTAATCGGTTATGATCCGTTCCTTACTCCTGCAGCAGCAGCAAGACTTGACGCAGCAGTTAAGACAACTGCAAATATAGAGGATATTTATGCGGTATCTGATTATGTAACATTACATGTTCCGCTTACAGCAGATACAAAGGGTCTTATCAATGCAGATACTCTTGCAAAGATGAAGGACAGCGTAAGAATAATGAATTTCTCAAGAGACGGTCTTGTAAATTCAACAGATATTCTTGCAGGAATTAAGTCGGGCAAGATTGCAGCATATGTAACAGATTTCGCAACAGACGATCTTCTTGGCGAAGAGGGCGTTATCGCTATTCCGCACCTTGGTGCATCAACACCGGAGTCTGAGGATAACTGTGCAGTAATGGCAGCAGATGAGGTAAAGGCATATATTGAGACAGGTGCAGTAATCAACAGCGTAAATCTTCCAAGAGTAGAGCTTGCAAAGGCTGAGGGTACAAGAGTTACAGTAATTCACAAGAGTGACGATGCAGTAACAGCTTCAATCAAGGCAATCGCTGCACAGGCAGTTACTGCTGTAAGAGGCGATGTTGCATATACTGTTGTTGATACAGAGGACGACGTTGCAGATAAGATTTCAGCAGTTGACGGCGTAATCAAGGTAAGAGTTATAAAGTAATTCTGCAATAAATAGATTTTGGGACGGTGAAATATCCGTCCCTTTTTTCATTTTTTTAAAAAATATACTATAATACAATATTATTACTCTGCAAATTTTACTTTTTGACAGTTGACAAAATTACACATATAGTGTAAAATTACACTATAATAATTGCTGTACGAAATGGGGAATAAAAAATGAACAGCAACAGTAACAGAAATAAAGTATTCAAAATATTAAACATGATAACAGCTATATTGGGCGGCGGAAGTCTGGCGTACATATATTATAGAGTGTATCCATATTTATACCATGATATGGTAACGAATACGAGCGATAGGGAATATGTTTTTGTTTTTACATTATCAATAGTAATGGGTGTAATACTGGTGGTAGTGCTTCTTGCAAATGCGATAGGAGCATTTTCTGCAAAAGCAAATAATAAGTTGTTAGAAATAGAGAGTAAGATGATATGGATACCGATATCAGAAATAGTATTTCTAATAATAATGGGCTGTATTTCATTGGTAACAATGATAGGTATAATAATAGTAGATGTTTTTGAACTATCTGGCTGGGTAATAGTTATTTATCCGATATTGTTTTTGTTTATATTTGGTGAGATTGGATTTACATTAGCAACGAAATTCAAGCTTTTAGACTATTTGAGTTTACAGCGAAAAACAAATATGAATTATGTAATGCAGAATATAAATATGCAGGATCCGACTTATAATAATGCAGCCCAAAGTCAGACGGGAAGTAATTATCCGCAGTATCCACAGCAGAGTAATCAGCAATATCCGCAGTATCAGCAGCAGAACTATCCACAGTATCCGCAAGCAACACAGGATTATCAGGCTGAGATTAATTCAAATAATAATTATAGTAATTTTCAGTAAAAAAATTTAAAAAAAGTATTGACAAATGCTAATCTGTTTGATATAATAATAAGGCAGTCTGAACGGACCATTAGCTCAGTTGGTTAGAGCAACCGGCTCATAACCGGTAGGTCCCGGGTTCGAGTCCCTGATGGTCCACCAGAAAT
>ONAH01000071.1 GCA_900315715.1 uncultured Eubacteriales bacterium | reverse complement strand
CCCATTCATTTCTTTAGCCTTGCCGCTGTGTCTCTCAGCGACGTATATTATAATACACTATTTCCTCTCTTTTGTCAATACTTTTTTAAAACTTTTTTATTTTAAATTTTGGAATAAATACCGTACGGTTTTTTTGAATTCATTAGCACTACTTCATATTTATCACCCCCTTTTTAGAAACTTTTATTATGCCCCTTTTTCATCAATCTTACTAAAATATGGCACATATTTTATAACCGAATCTATCGTTACTACCGGCTTTCTGTAACCTGAACCCATTCTCTCCACCGAACACAACACCTTAGAACCTGCTTTTAGATTATGAAAACTTCTTGCAAAAGCAATCTCTCCGTTGTCCAACTCAACAAATACACCAGTGTTGCATCTATCTATTATTTTGCCGTAACAACTGTCAAAACGCTGATATTTTTCCATAAAGAATACCTCCTTAATAATCCTCTATATACCTCATATTCCTTACTTCTGATTACATTAAATATAATACTATATTAATACAGCGATTTTTTATGGGGATAGATCTGTTTTGGAGTCCTGAACGATGGTGTAATTCTTTATGCCCAATCAGGCAGGAGAGGTTATTTCCTGTCTGATTCGTTACCAGAGCTTACTAACATATTGTATTTTTCGGTCACCCTCTGATACACCTTGTCCTTTAATATATTGTATCTATTTGTACTTACGGGTTTCTGCCCTCTTCTGAACACATACTCCTTGCCGATAGGCATGTAGAGCACATCTTCAATCGGAACGTTAAGTCGCTGACTGATGTGTGATGCGGTCACAAGATCCATACCTCCCATAAACACATATGTGTCACAGTTGTTTATTATTGTCGTTGCGTCGTTAGTGCCATATATTGACTCAAGCTGTGATTCCGACTGAAGCAAAATGGTAACTGAAATTTTCTTTTCACGAAGTATGGAGATGTACTCCGGGAAGTTGAGTACCTTGGAGCCTGTCGCAAAATCATCGCACAATACGCTAACCGGAATCGGAAGCTGTCCGCTTGGAAGCGACTCTGCAAATTCAAAGAGCTGTTTGAACATCTGTGCGTAGAACATGTTTACAAAACAGTTCAATGAGGGATTTACTGCAGAGGTTGTTATAAAGAGAACTGTCTTTTTCTTTGCGATAGACTTGAAGTTTATTTTCTTTTTGTCTGATATCATTTTTCTCATCTCAGGAGAAAAAATATTATCAATAGTGGTATTTAAAGTTCCGAAAACGCAGCTAGCGGTTTTTATTGGGAGACTTTTGAATGAGTTCCAGCAGTTTACTGCAAAGCATCCCGGATCCTCCTCTGCCATACGCTCAAACTGGCTGTCATAGCTTGTTGAAATACTACTGCCGTATTCTCTGAGGTTGAGGTTATCGTGCATCTTGAGAACATCTGCAAAAGTGCGATCTTCCTTGCTCATCATTACATACGCAATCTCTGCAGAAAGCAAACTTATTGCTGCATTATCCCAGTACGGATCGATTGATGAACTCTCTTTTCTTTTTCTGGGATCAGAAAGCACTATTGACTGTGCAAGGAAATTTATGTCGGAATAGCTTTTTACATACTTGAGTGGATCGTATGTAACTGTACTAAGTTTAGGATTTACAAAGTTGAGATCCTGAACTTCGTATCCTCTTTCTTCAAACAAAGATTTGTACTTTGGAACCAATCTTCTCTTTGTAAGTGTTACAATTAAGCTGGAATCGAATGTGTTAATGAGTCTTGGCTCTATTATAGACATTGTCTTGCCTGATCCGCTTCCTGCACATACAACTACGTTGTTATTGTTTATGCCTGTCTTATCTGTGTCTGTACTGAATGATAAGTTTTCGCCCAATATAATTTTATCTCTACTCATAATTTAACCCTCCATCTATTTAACTATAATTCTTTATACTACTACCTACTACTGCTTTTTCTGATTCACGCTTATACTTCTGCTCCAACCACTACGGTGGAATATCACTGTTGTATTTGTTCCGCTTGTTCATTGTACAAGACTTCATTCTCATCTCCAAATCTCCTTTCTTTTATCAAAACTTTTTCATCTTTACATCAATTACAACTATCTCTTCCTGTATTGTAACAATGGGGAAAAGTTTTTCATTAACTCCCCCATTACCATTGCTCAGACTATCTTATCAAACGAAATTATCTTATCTGCAAGTGAAAACTCTACACTTTCTTCTGCGGTGTAATAGTGGTCAAAACTTGTAGCCTTTTCGATTTCTTCTTCGGTTTTACCGGTGTGCTTGGCAAGGATACCGTTGATCTTTTTTCTGGTCTCCATTAAGCTCTCTGATATTGAACGAATTGAAGAAGCATTTCCTCCAACTCTGTTGCCCAACAATGGCTCATGGAGCATTAATTCACTGTGCGGAAGCATATATCTGCCGTGAATACCGCATGCAAACAATACCGCACCCATGCTGTATGCTGTACCGATACAATATGTACGGATTGGAGCTTTGCTTGCCTGTATTACGTCATACATAAGCAAACCCGCATTAATCTCTCCTCCTGGTGAATTAATCAACACGTCTATCGGCTCTGTCGTACTCTCTATATTAAGCAACATTATCTGCTTGATAAATTCGTTTGCTTTTTCTCTTTCTATCTCTCCCTCTATAAATACCTTTCTGTTTGCAAGCAATCTTGTTGTAAGCGGAACAAGATTTATTCCACCGCTTGTTCTTACCTGATAATACATATCACTCATAATATTACCTCTCCTTCTTTATTCATCATCGTTATCGTTAAAAAGATTAAAGTTAAACTCAGGTTCCTTCTCGTACACTACTTCTTTTGTCAATACTCTTTTTACTTCGGTATAGGATAAATCCATAATACTCAAAACCAAGTCGAATAATTCCATAATCATCGAAGTACTCTTGTATATCGTTCCGCATACTTTAGTATCGTACTCAAAGAGAATATCGCCATCTTTGTCAATCATACCTTTTACATATTTGTACTCATTATTCTTTTTATTGAGTGCTTCAAGTACATCTTTTCTTCTAACAGAATCTATTTCCCTTATAGGATAAGCATAGAACTTGACATAATCATTCCCTTTTACTGATATGTATATGGATGATCCTCCAATATGGGAACTTCCCGGTTTACAATCTATTAAACAAGTGTCACCTTTAGTATTTGTATTAAACTTTATTTTCTTTGACTGCAAAGCAAGTGTTATAGATTCTTTAAGTGATAATTCTTTTGCCATTATAACTCCTCCTTTATCATTTGAAGATTTAAAAAATATATCTGATATTCTTTATTCCTATTTCTTTCACGCTATGCATGATTTCAGCTGTGGGCGAGCAGAATGCACACTATCCTCCAGCTTTATAGGATAAGAAATATATTGAATTGTCAAAGTACGTTCCGGCGATTGAAAGCAGCCTCCCTTCACTCTGCTTTCCGCCAATCATATATATTAACAATGAGATCATCTTAACACCTTTATGGTGGAATATCACCAAAGTGATTATTCCGAACTATAATCTTTATCATATTCATACCTCCTTCCATACTCCTCTCTACTACATTTAATATCATAAACCATTTTATTTTTCTTACTTAAAAGAGAAAGAAAACTTTGTCCTTAACTCTATTCTTATAATATCATTCATATCAATATAAAAAAATGGGGGTAAAAAAAAGAACCTATATCTAAAAACGAACACAAAATCATACAACATACAATAATCGTCTCTAATTACTTTCATCTTTAGATATAAGTTCTTCAATTTTAAGTTTATATACTCCTATTTTTTGGAGCGTGTTAACATTATAGCACCGATATTATCACTTGTCAACACCAATTTTAAAATAATTTTTTCATAAAATTACAGTTTATTTTTACCGTCGACATAAACAATAGCAATACGCACAGTAGAAAATATACTAATCCAATCTATTCTCTACTGTGGTTTTTACTGTCATTACTCTGACGCAGCATCGTTTATCTCTTTTAGGAAAACCTTGCCGTATCGTTCAAGCTTTATTCTTCCCACTCCTGCAATACATGAAAACTGCTGCATATTTTTTGGCTTTTTTCTGCACATATCCACAAGGGCTGCATCGGAAAACACTACATAGGCAGGTACTCCTGCCGTATTTGATAGGTTTTTCCTCAGTGCCTTTAATCTATCAAGCAGTTTGTTCTCATCATCGCTTAAATCTGTTTTGACTGCTGCAACTTTCTTTGTGCTGTCGGTTTGAAGTTTTGCTGTTACTTTCTCCTGTCCCCTTAGAACGGGGGTTGCTCTGTCTGTAACTTTAAGTACAGGATATTCTCCTCCAGATACCTCTATGTAATTCTTCTGCACAAGGACATTTATTATCTGCCTTACCCTAACCTGTGAGCTTTCTTTCATAATTCCATATGTACTCAGTTTATCAAACCCAAGTTCATTGATACGACGGTTATTACTTCCCCTCAACACATCTGTCACAAGTGATGTTCCATACCTCTGTTTCATTCTTATTATACATGACATTATTTTTTGCGCCTCTATTGTAATGTCAACAGTTTCATGCTGTGTAAGGCAGTTTGAACACTTTCCGCAATAACTCAATGGTTTCTCTCCGAAATATTCCAGGATAAAACCTCTTAGACATTCATTTGATGTACAGTATCTTGTCATTTGCTTTAGTCTTTCATAGTCATGATTTTTTACTTTCTGCTGTTCTATGCGGGACAACATTTCGTTCGGCTCACTGTTCTTTATCATAAACCTACGCAACTCAACATCAGCAGGTGAGTACATCAGTATGCACTCTGCCTCCTCACCATCACGACCTGCACGTCCGGCTTCCTGATAATAGCTTTCTATATCTCCGGGCATATTATAATGTATTATATATGATACGTTTGATTTATCTATGCCCATTCCAAAAGCATTTGTAGCTACCATTACAAGCGTTTTGTCATTTATAAAATCTTCCTGATTTTTCGTTCGTTCATTTTCCCTTATTCCCGCATGATAGAGCGACACAGCTACTCCCTCATGTTTCAAAAGCTCATATATATCTTCAACATTTGACCTAGTTGCACAATAGACTATCCCGCTGACAGCTGAACGCTCCTTGATTAATGACACAAGTTTTTCCTTCTTATCCTCAGCGTGAATAACCGATAGCAATAGATTTTTTCTGTCATATCCAGTTGTTAAAACAAATGGGTTTAGCAGTTCCAGTATTCTGCAAATATCATCACGAACCCTGTTTGTTGCAGTTGCAGTAAAAGCAGTAATGACCGGACGTTTATCAAGCTGACTTATAAATTCGCTAATGCTCATATAGCTTGGTCGAAAATCTTGTCCCCACTGAGATATACAATGCGCTTCATCTACCACTACTAATGAAATATTCAGCTTTCTGCACATCTCTACAAAATGACCATTTGATAAACGCTCCGGCGCTGTATATAAAAGCTTATAGCTACCGTTGTATAATCCCCTTACAGCTTGTATATACTCCTCATGTGACATTGTACTGTTGATGTACACAGCTCCTATACCGGACTGTACAAGGGCGTTAACCTGATCTTTCATCAAGGAAATAAGCGGAGAAATTACAAGCGTCATTCCTTCCGTCATAAGAGCAGGTATCTGATAGCATATAGATTTACCCGCTCCCGTAGGCATAATACCAAGCACATCTCTGCCATATAGTATTTGGTCAATTATACTTTCCTGACCTTCTCTAAAAGAGCTATAACCAAAGTAATTCTGAAGTACTTCAAACTTGCTTCTGCTTTCAATCATACTGCACCTCTCAAAAGAGTTTTTATTCATTATACTTTATCTTTACTATTTTGTAAATATAATACGGAGCTACAAGCGTAAACGTTATAATTTAACGGACAATTTAGTTATATTATCCATTAAAATTTAATACATAATTGTGTATAATAATAATAATAATAATAGTTAGTTTATACTATAAGGAGGTGTTAGAGTGAAGCACGAAATTACCACCATGAATACAAAAAAAGCCCTTGCAAACTCTCTTCGCAAAGCTATGGAGAAAAAAACCTTCTCAAAAATTACAGTAAGTGAAATAATAATTGACTGTGGTGTAAACAGAAAAACATTTTACTATCATTTCCAGGACATATATGATTTACTCAAATGGATGCTTGAACAGGACGCTATTGAAATTGTAAAAAAATTTGATCTTGAAGTCGATTATGAAGAAGCCATAACTTTTGTTATGAACTATGTTGAAAGCAATGAACATATCATAAACTGTGCTTATGACTCAATAGGTCACGATCAAGTAAAAAGTTTTTTCTATTCTGATTTTATTGATCTTATGAATAAGCTGATTACAGGAGCAGAAGAACGTTTTGACCTCTATCTTGAAGAAAGCTACAAGGATTTTCTGGCGAAATTTTACACAGAAGCACTATCGGGAATGCTTATGGAATGGATAAACAAAAAGAACACTATTGATAAGCAATCTGTTGTAACGAACATATCTTCAACTATACAACTAAGCCTTGCAGAAATATTAAATAAACTTGGAAAGAAGAAAAATTCTATTTAATAATATTAAGAAATCTAATAATACAGAAACTAATTATAATATATATTACTCACATTAAATAATTTACTGAACCCCTGCACTTTAAGTACAGGGGAGTTTCTGATTTTCAAAACTTCACATATGTTAATAACAAAAAATGAATATTGAATAATGAATAATACAGAAACGCCCGAAAGCATAACTTTGCACTATTCATTCTTCACT
>ONAH01000049.1 GCA_900315715.1 uncultured Eubacteriales bacterium | reverse complement strand
CGAGCTGTTCGTGGCGCTGGACAGGATATTGCGGATACGATTTTTGAGTATTCCGGAAAGAGAGATTTGGAAAAAGCATTAATCTATTTAACAAACAATGCTCGTAAGGAAACAAAAGGTGGTGCCAATCTGATTAAGAGCTGGATACCCAGAGGAGGCCCCGCAAATGTTGATCTTATAGAAAAGCTTATCTCAAGGTTGGGATTTAAACCCGTGTCGGTGAGAGCGGATACAAGCATTGATACGGAAGCATATCATGTGACTTGCCGAAAACAGATTGGCAAGGTAAACTATGTGCATCTGATTCCGGCCTTTGGTTCAAAGAGTGAACAGGAAGGTTTCAGAGTACTGTGCCTGTACGGAAAGTACGATTGTGACAGTCTGATGGATAAATTCCGAGAGGTCAACACAACAGCAAAGAACACAATTGTGCTGCTCGATTTTGCTCTTAATGTTGAAGAACGCAGAAGGCTTGCAAGAAAAATAAAAGAGGAAAAAACCTTTGCAAAGACTTTTATTCTTATAGATCGAGTTATTCTTTTCTATCTTGCCAAGCATTACGCAGAGAATACCGTTATAAGACGGTTGATGGCAGTTACTCTGCCATTTGCGTATTACCAACCGTTTGTAGAAGCGTCAAAGAATGATATGCCACCTGAATTGTTTACCGGCAGAGAGGCAGAGTTGACATCTATCGAATCACCCGAAGGTGCGAGTCTTGTTTATGGCGGACGACAGCTCGGTAAGAGCGCATTGCTGAAAATGGCAAGGCATAATATTGATAAGAATGGCAATGGAGACAGAGCAGTTTTGATAGATATCAAAGATCTCACGTCTGCCGAGGCTGCGCCTGTTGTATGCAACCAGCTCATAATTGAGGGCATTTTAGATGAGTCTTGTTATTGTGATACGTGGAATGATATTGCAGGACACCTTCAAAGACGTCTTATGGACGAAAATCCCGAAACGAGGATCAATTATTTGCTGTTAATGCTTGATGAAGCGGATGATTTTATACGAACGAGCGGTGAAACGGATGATCAGCCCATAACGGTGCTGAAAAGGCTTCCGTCTAATCGGTTTAAGCTTGTTATGGCTGGTTTGCATAATCTAAGCCGTTATAACCGAGAGATGCTTCATATGAATTCTAACCTCATTCATTTGACTCCGATTGTAATAAAACAGTTCCGCCGCGAGGAAGCTACGAAACTCCTTACCTGCATTCTTGCATATCTTGGTTTTCGCTTTAATCAGACAATCATAGATAATATTCTTGCATCTACATACAACTATCCAGGACTGATACAGTTCTACTGCCAGAGATTGCTTGAAGCTATGAAAAATGACGATTATGCGGGATATAGTGAATCAAGGACACCTAACTACGAAGTTACAGAAAGTCACTACAAAAAGGTTCTTTCAGATACTGCTTTTACTGATATGGTTAAGGAAAAGCTGGAGGCGTCTTTGTTTACAGAGGAAGAGGGACACAGTAATTATCATATCATAGCTTTGATAATAGCATACCTTTATTATGTATCCCCAAAAGATAGGGGATATACTCAATCCGAAATTCTCAATGTTGCTGAGGAGTACCACATTACACGAGTAACAGCACTTAAGCCTGAACAGTTTAATGAGATATTAAATGAGATGTGGGATCTAAATGTCATTACTATGATGGACGAAAAATATCGGTTTGCAACAGACGGTTTCCGGAAACTGCTCGGTAATCAAGAAACAGTCGAAAAGTCAATGGAGGAGTACTTTGAGGAGGGTGACACAGTATGATGGACATACTATGGTGGAACCGCCTTGTAAATTCCGTTCGTTTTCTGGAAGATATACAAGACGTTTTACTAAGCGACGAATCAGTACAGCTTGTGTTTGAGGACGAAATACCATGGAAAGAAACGATGCTCGAAACATTGGAACAACGTCTTTCAGATAAAACAGATAGCAAGTCATTTGATATACTTGATGTATCGGAAGTGAAATCTCCGGGAAAGTATCTAATGGAAAGATACTGCAGCCAGGATGAAAGAAAGAAATATTGGCCAACAACACATGGTTCCCCAGAGTGTTTTCTTGCACAGAATGAAGATATTGTATTAAACAACAGATATGTTTGCATAACCGGGATTTCTTCCGGTTATGCAGATAAATGGATTTCTTCTATCGGAGAATACTTATCCAATTGTGAGGGTCGGGAGTCCCATGGTGTTTTTATTCTTTTGGTTGAAAAGTCCGCAACAGTGGCTTCAAAATATCTTAAGCTTTTCGGGTACAATGATTATGTATCGGATTATGATTGTATGATGTTATGTTTAACGATCATTTCATCGTTTTCGTGCAGCCGTGCGGAGAAGATGTATATATGTGAAGTTGCCAGTAATATCGCAGATAATCGTGTGGAGCACGCAGGGCTGCTTGCAGCGAGAGGATGTGACCTTATTAAGGATCCTATTTCTGTTGCAAAGGAAGTATATAATGAGAATGGTATTGTTTGCAGCAGTATTGATGAAAAGGTAAAAATGGCAGTATGGGAAGCACAGATAAAGCTTGTTTTTCCGAGACTTGAGAGCTTTCGAGCAGAAATAATCAGGAAATATGAAAAAAAGCTACAGCAATATCTGCCTATTCGAAGCTCAAACAATGATATTATAGAAAAGCCGTCTGATTTGGAAATTGGTCAGCTTTTCTACATATGTAAAGAGAATCGTACAGACAGAATAACAGATGTGAGTGAATACGAGATGCTAAAAAAAATGCGAGAAGCGAGAAATACACTTGCGCATTGGGAAGCTATATCGTATGACCAAATGAAAGCGTTAAATATACTATAAAACTGCGGAGACAGTGTAATCTGGAACATTGTCTCCGCAAAAGCTAATTATTCAGTTGAGAGTTTGAGATACTGTTTAATGGTATAAAATATGAAAAGGAAAACTCTATTTGAGGATCTTCCATTTTAAAGTAGTCTTGGTCTTTATTATAGTCAATAGTTGATTCAATTCGTCCGTTCCCATTTGTTATCATTACTGTAGAGAGAGTTTTTTTTACATCATTCTGTAGACCACCGCTTACTATTTCCCTATCATAAATGCAATAACCGTTTTTGAATGTTTTATTCTTTGTAGAAATATCGCAGCAGTAATGGAATTGGCTTTGCTCTGAGTTGCCTGACTTATCAACAACTATGTTGCTCTTCGTAAACTCACTATCGCTTACTTCCTTTGCAGGAATAAAGTAAAGCGGTTCAATGTACAGAGATTCATCACACTTAGTGTTTATCGGGATCTTAAACGCATTCTTGCTTAAGATGCTATGAGAACTGTCACCTGCAATTATATTGTATGAGTTAAATATTGTTTCAAATGTTGAGGTGTTATGAATATTGTAGAGAAGTATTCCGGTATCTGCATTCTTCGTTAATATTTCTACTGACTTGATTTCACAATATGTACTGTCATTTTCAGTTCTATACTCTGTTTTAATCTCAACCCCTGAGAGATCGGATTCTTGAAGTGGATATCCATTCATATATCCGATAACTTTCAAATTAGAGGTATCCGTATTAATATCATTTGTATAAAAGCTTCCTTTTCCTCCGTTCATGATAGCAAATACTTCATTACCTACAATATTACTGGTGCCATGACCGCCAATATCTAAGACACCAACAAATGATGTTCTATTGGTCGAAGAAATGTTACCTGTATAATAACCATTGGTTGTTAGCGTGTTAGCATCGATTTGCTCAATCTTAAGATCTACTACAGATCCGTTCTCAATTTGATAACCTAAAAAAGCTAAAAGGGCTAACAAAGCAATACCGAGAATAATGAGAAGAGCTTTTACTGAAAAAATGTTTTTCCATTTTTTCGAAGATGACGCTTCTTTACTGTTTGATTCGGAGTGGTTATTCTTGTAATCGTTAATACTGATGACTTTCAATTATATATAACACCACCTTAAAAATATATTTAACGAACATTATAACATTAATCAGACTCCTTGTCAATTAGTAACAGAAAAAATAATAATATAAAGCATAAGCTATATTACACTAAAAATATTGTTATTCCGAGAAATCAGAACTCGAAGCAGATATAAATTTTTCGATATATAATTGCAAATCAATTATAGCTTTTTTGTACATAGATATTACAGGTTTTGGGAATAGTTTTTTTAATTCGTGCTCTAAAGAGATTAAGTCTTTATTTGTTATTGTTGACAGTTTCATTGAATATGTAATTATACCTTCCTTTAGCGTTGCTATAGGAATACACCAACTTTCAGCTAATTCCGAAATATCAAAATCTACCGAGTGAAGATATTTCTTGTAGCTTTTTATATTCTCTTTTTTCAGCTCTTTATCGTCATTGCCGGAAAATGATGAACCTGAGAAGTGAAAGGCGTTACGATAATTAAAGGCATATACATGTTCACTATCTGTGTAAAATCTCATGGTATCAAGACTCCCAAGTAGATAACCGACTGTCAGATGACCAATAAACTCGTCTTGAAGGTTTTGAGACAGGGGAGGTTCTTTGATGCGTCTTAATCCTTCTACACATTCTATGGCGAGAGCATAATCAGATGGTATAATACCGTTTTCACTAACTAAATGAGTTTTCGCTGTAGGAAGATTATGTTTTTCGCAGATCCAGTGAGCGACAAATTCATTAGCTATGGTTACTGAATTCCCGTAGGTAACGATGTATTCTCTTTCACCGTCGTCGTATGCATAATATAAAGGTTTGTAAGTAAGATCGTTTGAGTTAATCATAGGTTTATTTCTCCTTTCGTCAAGAGTAATTATCAGCGCCAAATGTGAATGTATATTATTAATATTATAGCATATCCAAATAATGATTTCCATATCAATACTGAAAATAAATCCAACATTTGTGAGAGGAGTTTGCAATGAATAATAACGATAGGTCAAGATTTGTTGAATACGATGCGCATCCGAAAAAATTCTGCAGAATCGATT
>ONAH01000073.1 GCA_900315715.1 uncultured Eubacteriales bacterium | reverse complement strand
ATTGACGGCAAGACATATTATTTCACGGAAGACGGATCGGCTGCAACGGGAGAATATGTGATTGACGAAGAAAAATATAATTTCGAATTAGACGGTGTATTTTATACAGGGTTTGTAACGTTTTCTAATGGTACCTATTATAGAGATAAATACGGTTATGCAGTCGAAGGCTGGGAAGTGATAGATGATAAAAAATATTATTTCGGCGAAAACGGTAAAATGAGCGTCGGCGAAGTAGTTATTGACGGAGCAACTTATGTTTTTGACGAGAATGGTGTAATGCAAAACGGATGGATCGATTTCAACGGTCAAAAGGGATATCTTGTAAAAAATGAACTGATTTTCGGTGAATATGAGATTGACGGAGTAAAATACTTTTTTGAAAGCGACGGATTGATTTATACCGGATTCTATACAGAAAACGACAAAACTTATTATAGAAATGAATATGGCTACAAAGTAAAAGGGTGGCAAAATATAGATACAGAGATATATTACTTTAATACTGATGGATCCGCCGCAGAAGGATTTCTTGCAATAGACGGAAACACCTATTGTTTTGTAAATGGAGTAATGCAAAGGAATACTACCATTGGTCTTTATACGATAGAGTCTAATGGTATATGCAAAAAGGTAACTACGATTACCGGTCCGTTGGCAAAATACAAGGCTGATGAAATACTATCTTCAATAGGTAAAGAAGCTAATTCAATATGCGCATACGTTATTAGCCATGTAGTGTATTATTTTGTGTATGAGGGTCAGGTTTACAATAATCCCGATTATGCAGATTGGGCAAGTATTGCCGCATTTGCGATGAATAGGGGATATGGAGCCTGCTACCATTTCGCAGCTTTGATGGATATTCTTTTACAGCGTGCCGGTTATCAAACAAGAGTAGTTGTAGGAACAGGCTACTATACAAGCTTACATTGTTGGAATCAGATTTATGTGGATGGAACATGGATCAATTATGATGGAGTAAGCGGATTTTACGGATTATCGACGTCTTATTTGCAATCACTGGGATTTACTTTCAATCGATATGTGTATCCCTCGAATTATTGAAATTAATGATTGATATGAAAAAGAAAATTAGAATTATTTATACTATGCTGTTTTTTGTATTATGTATGATACCCATTGTATTTATGCCATTTGTTAGTTCAGATGAAACAGCGGAAAGCCGTAAGCTTTCTACGATGCCGTCCTTCGCAACGGAGGACGGCAGGGTGAATCTTGAATGGCCGTCGCAATTTGAAACGTATCTGTCGGAGCATTTTGCTTTCAGGCAAGAATTAGTAACCTTGGACAGCATTACAAAATCAGAGATTTTTTCTGTTTCCTCAAATGAAAAGGTTATTGTTGGAAAGAATGACTGGCTTTATTTTTACAGTACATTAGACGACTACCTTGCAAGAAATACTCTTACACAAAGAGGAGTTAATAACACTGCTAAAACAATAGGGCTCATGCAGGAATACGTTCAGGACAGTGACGGAGATTTTTTATGTATGGTTGCTCCAAATAAAAATACCGTTTATCCTCAATTTATGCCTGACAGATATGTAAAGAGCGGAAAATCTACAAATTTGCAGATGTTAAATTCTGCTTTGGATAAATATTCGGTAAATTATCTTGACTTAACTGGGCTGTTTTTTTCACAAGATAAGGTGCTATATCTTCAAAGGGATTCACACTGGACAAATGAAGGAGCTTTGTTTGTATATAATAAACTTATGGATTCCTTGGAGATAGAGCATGATGATTTTTCAAATGTCTTTCATTATACGGAGAAAAGTTGGAGCGGCGACCTGGACTCCATGCTTTTTCCGACGCTTAATAATTGGAGCGATCAAGAAATTTATGATATAGAATACAACTTTAACTATATCAGTAATTTTAAAACAGAAGATGATATGACAATAAAAACGATAAATGAGAATAACACCGCAAGTATTTTAATGTACCGCGATTCGTTTGGACGTTCATTATATCCGTTTATAGCCGAAGGCTCATATAAAGCTGAGTTTTCAAGAGAAACTCCATACAGGCTCAGCCTGATGCAAGATATAAACGCACAATATGTTATTCTTGAAATAGTCGAGAGAAATATACCTAACATTACCGAAAAAGCTCCCGTAATGAGTGCGCCGACAAGAGAACTTGATACATCTGCGTCAATAATCAGAAGTGAAAGCAACAAATGCAAAACAGCAGAGAAAAGCGGAATGCTTAAAATTTACGGTGTACTTGACGAGATGTATTTTGAAGATAATTCAGATATTTACATTACCTTAGAAGGTAACAGCGTGTTTT
>ONAH01000066.1 GCA_900315715.1 uncultured Eubacteriales bacterium | reverse complement strand
TTGGATGTGTTTGTGTCTGTGTTATCTTTGGATGTGTTTGTATCTGTGTTATCTTTGGATGTATTTGTATCTGTGTTATCCTTTGATGTGTTTGTGTCTGTGTTATCCTTTGATGTGTTTGTATCTGTGTTATCCTTTGATGTATTTGTATCTGTGTTATCCTTGGAAGTATCATCAAGCATTACAATATTTGTTGCACTATCGGTTACTTCCTGATCACATGTAACCGTTACAGTACTCTCAACTCTATTACCTTCAATTAGACTGCGATCAATTGCATATGTTAAAACTACACTGTCTCCTACTGCTATATTAGGAATAGTGAGAGTTCTGCCATCTACCTTGAAACTCTTGTCGTATCTCATGAATTTACCGTCAAGGTTTTCTGTTACCATTACATTAGTCAACGGCTTGTCACCTGAATTCGTAATAACCTCTGTAAAGACTACTCTCTCTCCCTTGCCATAAACAGGTTTATCTGCATATTTACCTACTTTTACAGCTGGTCCTATTATCTTTACACTTGCAGATGCACTATCTGTCAAATGTTCTTTTGCAGTGACTTCGGCTGTACATTCATACATTCTGTCTTTTACATCTGCAGGAGTTACAGTTGTTGTAAACTGAACCTCTACGCTATCTCCCTTAGCAATTTTAGGAATAGTTATACTATTTGCTGTGGTTTCAAACTCTTTATCAAATTCACCTATCAGACTCTCTGTAATAACAACATTTGTTAAATCACATTCACCTGTATTCGTAACCGTATCAGTCCAAACGACCTTATCGCCTCTTCTGTATTCATTATCTTCATTAACAGTCTTTGTAAACGTCAAGGACTGTGTATATACTTTAGCAGAAGCACTGTCTGAACCAACTAATTTGTCGTCAACACTTACAACAGATTCACCTGATACTACACCATCAACAATATTGTCTTCTGTTGCAGTTACATAAAAATCATAACTGTAGCTTTCTCCAGGCTTTATTGCGGAAATTACTATTGTGTCATCTGTGTAAATCAATGCACCTTCAGATAGCTTAAATGTACCATCCGTACTCTCTGTGATATAAATATCCTTGAGTTCTCCGTCACCTGTATTTGTTATCTTTGTGTGGAACACAACTGTATCACCTACAACATATGTTTCCGAATCAACAGTCTTCATTACATCAATACCATAAAATGCAACTTTTATTTCTGTTTCCGCTTCTGCCATTGCATCTTGTTTTGCTGATACTGTAAATGTATTGTTCATCGTTCCAAATGTTGTATTCTCAGATCTTACCGTATAAGTAAGTGATATACTCTTTCCTACAGGCAGTTCTGAAATAACCATATCACCTTTACTATTTATCTGGCCAAACTCATTTTCTGCAAATTTACCCTTAATACTTGCACCTATTGTTACATCATTAAGCGGAATATTACCTGTGTTCTTAATAAGTGCAGTATATGTTACATCTTCGTCATTATTATACTCATTCTTTGCTGGCGATGCTTTTATTGTAATTGCAGGTCTTACAACTTTGAATTCAACAAGATCACTAGAAGATAACTTACCATTTGTTGCATTTACTGTTGACTGTACAGCACCGTTTTTACCTGTTTCAATATCCTTTGCAGGTATTTCATAATTAAGAGTAACCGTATCACCTATATCAAGTGTATTAATAATTATATTATTATCTTCCATAACGGTAACTTTTTCATTATCAAGATTTGTATACTTTCCACCTGCAATGCTGTTGCTTACTGTAATATCATTTAATATCTCTTCACCCTTATTCTCAATAGTTGATTTAATTACTACTGTATCTTCATCTGTATAGACACTCTTATCGGAAACAGCTGTTAATCCCATTTTTATATTATGATGAATAATCTTTACAGACGCAGTTGCTGTTTCAGAAAGTTTCTGGTCATTGGTTGTAACTTCTATTGTGTTTGTTAAAATACCATCTTTTGCTTTATTAGCGGGAACACGGTATAGAATTTCTACACTCTTTCCAACATCTATCTCTGCAACCGAAGCTTTGGAACCCTTAATCGTCACGCCATTCTGTGGTACATATTCACCGGTTAATGACTGATAAACTATAACATTAGTAAGCTTAACCCTTCCTGTATTTGTTATAGTTTCTTTGAATTCCACAATGTCATCTTCATCATGAACAGGCTGATCAGGAGTCATTTTAACATCCATATCAGCAATGTAAACTACTACATCCTCCAAAACAGATTCTTTACTATCACCTATCGGATTATTAGCTGTTACTGCTATTTTGTATGTTCCACTCTTTTTAATTAACTTGCAAATATCATAGGTAACATTGTTCAAACCTGCACGTGGAATATTAGCACTTCCTACTTCTTTACCAGTCTCGTCTGTAACCTTTACAGTATAATCTTCTATTTTTATATAATCATCTGTGGCTGTCTTATTCTTACCTTTAACACCGAAGCCTTCATCAACAGGTTTATTCCATGAAATAGTCTGATTCGCCTTATTGTAAGAAAGATCAACTACTGGATCGGGCTTTGAAACAAATACCATCTCACCCCATTTATATTCGGTGTTGCGCATAGCTGCGTCACGTCCGTCTTTTACTCCCCAGTGTGTAGCAGGACCTGTTCCATATTTTTTTGCAACACTATCTATTATTCTTGTGGTATTCATAAAACCATCGTTATCATATGTAACTCCTACAAAATAGTGACTTCCTGTTGTAACAGTATTACTATGGGTAATAAACTCTCCTCCGACATAATAAACATTACCTTTTGTAAACATTTTTTTCTGCCCATTATCATCAGTATAGCTATAACCCAGCCATTCACCCAAACGCATATCATGATTCCAGTCACTTAATACACCATTGCTATAATAGTTATTTCCGTTACTAACAAAATTATAGCCATAACCAACATCAGTGTATTGTGTATCATACATCTTTCCACCATAGCGGCCAGAAGCATAATAATCACTTACTAATCCAAGTTGTACTTGATTTACAACGTTATAAGAAACACCTTTTCTAATATTTGTACGAATATCGTCAACCTTAAATTTAACACCTTTTTCTCTTTTATTTTCTTCTTTTGTTTCTTCGTTAGAATTTGTATTTTCAGGGTCAGGATCAGGATTAGGATTAGGTTCATCACCTTCATTCTTTTCATTGTCTGAGTCAAACAATGTATCATAATATGTATCTGTGATTATTGGAAAACTACTGTCTTTAGTATTAAAAACAAAATCTCCATATTGAACAAGTTCATAATCTTCATGTAGAGCATGGGTTTTATTTGGATCAGCGTAATCCCAAGAACCTGTTGTCTTTGTTTCTTCATCATACGAATTATAATAATAAGTAAGGTATGGGCGCACTCTCTGTTCCTGAGCTGTTCCTATTTCAACACCCAAAGATGTTATTAAATCTTTAAAACTTATTTTTTCACAATTCTCGTAATCACGTCTTGGCATTATAGATTGGCTATTCTTAATAGTCAATCCAGAATTCTCAGCAATTGCAATAAGCTGGTCATATGCCTGATACGCCTTTTCATCTGGAATAAACAAAGCTTTCTTTTTATTAAAATCAGCAGGTGTAAAATAAATATTTAGTAATGTTTCGTCAGTGTAATTGTTATTTTCAAAATCATTTATAACTCTTCTTATTCCGGATGAAACATCTGTTGAATCTTGTGAACTCAGTATTTCGGTATTACCTATTTGGGCTTTTCCGTATTGATCCTTGTAAGAATAATATAGTTGAAACCATCTTTGTGTACCTCCATATCCTTTTCCTGTTTGATAAGACGATGATCGAGCACGTTCACTATCTTCATAATAATAAGACACTGGATAATCATTATTAGTATACCCATAGAAGTAATTATATTTAATATACTGTGTTAATGGAGCATTAGAGTTATTTTCTAAAAATGATTTTAGATTATTCAAAAATCTCACGCTTGAAGTATGGTCTCCATCAAAAGTTAATAAGAAAGGAGTTACAGAATAGTATTCACGATAATAACTTGGATACAAAGAATGGTATCCGTTTGAATTTATATATGAAAACGAACCCTCAGGGTATGACTCAAAGTCTGTACCTATATTGTAGTTAGTACCTCCGTAATTCTTCTGATAAATAAGTATTTTAGCAAATTCATTTGTTTTGCTTCCACTATCACCGTCTAAATTAGTATAAAAATCGGAATAAAAGTACAAATTATCCACAAAATCTCCGAAATTTTCTTGATATAAACTTGAAATATCATATGAATCATCTGCATAGAAATTCCAAAGATTAATTGGATTACCATGAATTTCACCTACCGGATAAAAAATACCCTTTTGCTGAATATAGTTTACCAATTCTGTTGGGTCATCATTACTTGCATATGCACCGTTAGGCAAATAATAAACTGTACCTACGTCAGCTTGGCCATTTGATACTGATGGAATATTATCTCCAAAATCTACACTTCCGTATGAATTGTAGACAACATTACTTCCTACTCGTGTTTGAACAAGTTCTACTGTGTCTGACATTTCATTCATAGGTATCTTCACTTCGTCTTTGCTGTCTATGTCAACATAGTATTTATTTGTTGTATTATCATTTACACTTTGAACACCTGCTATCGCATTTCCAAGACTATAAAAATCTTCATCTTCAATTAACTTGCTGTGGGCAAGACGAACAAGAATTGATCCTGCTGTCTCCCATGCAGTGGAACGCGTACTTGATACAAGTTTTTCATCAACAACCCCTACCTCTATAGGCATAACATCCCCATTTTTAAAATAAACATCTAACGAAAGACTGGAACGTCCTAATGATTCTAAAACAAAAAGAAACTGTTTACGTGAAGTACTGCTTCTAAAATAATCATCATTACTACTAAAGCCTTCATAACTTGATATCAATGTTCCTACATTAACAAGCACTGCACCAAATCTATCTGCTATATACCATCGTGCTTGATCATCTCGACTAATTCCATCATCCTCAACTGTATAGTGATATCTAATATCTGTAATATCAGATATATTAAAATTCGAATTCGAATCATCCAATCTTATACTTATTGTAGAGAACACGTTATTTGAAAGTGTACCATTCGTCCACCAAGCATCTCTATACACCAAAACCGGTTTGTTGAGTACTGTTGGAAAGTTATTATTCTCATCTGCACTTGCAGATAGAGAAAATACCCCCATCATCATTGAGAGAACAAGCATTATTGTTAACGCTGTCGCTAATGCTGACTGGCATTCTCGTTTGAATTTACTCATAATATCAATCCTTTCTTCTATTTACAAAGATGTATTCCGCAGGATAATCCTGCTTTTTAACCTAAATCCACATCGTGGACTTTAGGTTGAGTATAGCATATCTGCACCAAAATTGCAACAATACATACTTAAAAAAGTTCACTTTGTTTATTTTATACTGAATATAAAGTGAATTATTGTTATATATCACAGCTTTTGTTTATCACTTTATACTACTAAATCAATTGGAGTTGACATCTTTTTTCAATGCCAACTCCAATTTTTTCTTATTCTACTTCAAGCTTAATCTTATCATTATCCTCTGTAATGATTGCTTTTGTAATACTTCCTTCTCCTCTGAATACTATCTCATTTGTTATAGCATCCTCTACTTCTTTTCGTATAAAGCTGCGAAGATCTCTTGCTCCACTCTTTCCTCCTCCTGAGTGTTTCGCAATATATTCTACGGCTTTATCGTCATATTCAAACGTTATGCCCTTTTCTTTTAACGTTGTAACATACTCATCAAGCATCAGTCTTGTTATATCTTTGAAGTTCTCTTCCGTTAGCACATTAAACGTTATTATCTCATCTACTCTTGCAAGAAACTCAGGTCGTAAAAATTCTGAAAGTGCCTTCATTGCCTTTTCTCTGCTCTGCTCATTCTCACTCTTGTTAAATCCCAGAACACCCTCTCTCATATCGCTTCCTGCATTACTCGTCATAACTATAACTGTATTTTCAAAGTTTACTACTCTGCCATGCGCATCTGTTAGTCTGCCCTCATCAAGTATCTGGAGAAGTATATTGAGTACATCCGGGTGAGCTTTCTCTATTTCGTCAAACAACAGTACAGAATACGGTCGTCTGCGTACTTTCTCTGTTACCTGACCTGCTTCGTCATATCCTACATATCCTGGAGGTGATCCTATTATCTTTGATACCGAATGCTTCTCCATAAACTCGGACATATCTAGTCTTATTAGTGTTTCAGGTGAATCAAACAACTCTGCTGACATCACCTTTACCAACTCTGTCTTTCCAACTCCTGTCGGTCCTACAAATATAAACGATGCCGGATGACGTCTTGGACTTATTTGAACACGACTTCTTCTAATTGCCGCTGCAAGCGACGCTACCGCCTCATCTTGTCCTATAATCTTTTGTTTCAGCTTTTCATCAAGGTCTGCCAGTTTCTTTAATTCGTTTTCCCTTACCTTTGAAGCAGGTATTCCTGTCCATAATTCTACTACATGCGCAATATCATCTTCTGTTACCGCTGTGTTCAGATCTTCTTTTGTAAACAATCCTAACCTTTTATCTAGTCTTGCTAGTTCTGTTCTTATCTTCGAAAGCTCTGCATAGTCTATATCTTCAGAGGAGGATAATTCACTTTCTTTTATTGCCAACGCATCACGCTCAGCCTTTATCGTGTAGTATTTATCTGCATTCTTGTTTCTCAACGCTGCACTTACACACGCTTCGTCAAGTAAGTCTATTGCTTTATCCGGCAAATATCTGTCTGTTATGTATCTCTCCGATACAACTACTGCACGCCTAATTAATCTGTCACTTACTGTTACTTTATGATATTCTTCATAATACTTCTTTACGCCTTCAAGTACTTCTACCGTCGCTTCTATTGACGGTTCTGCAACTGTTACTGGCTGAAAACGACGCTCAAGCGCTGCATCTTTCTCTATATACTTTCTGTATTCGTTGAAAGTTGTTGCTCCTATTACCTGTATCTCTCCTCTGGACAGTGCCGGCTTAAGTATATTTGCTGCGTTCATTGTACCTTCGGAATCTCCTGTTCCGACTAGATTATGTACCTCATCTATAAACAGAATAACATCCCCGTGATCTTTTACTTCTGATGTTAATCCCTTTATTCTTGCTTCAAACTGTCCTCTAAACTGTGTCCCTGCAACAAGCGATGTTAGATCAAGTAAGTATATCTGTTTGTCTCTCAAACGCTGCGGAACATTTCCTGATGCTATTCTCTGTGCAAGTCCTTCTGCAATTGCTGTTTTTCCAACTCCAGGTTCTCCTATCAAACATGGATTATTCTTTGTTCGTCTCGATAAGATCTGGATCACTCTGTTTATCTCCTGATCCCTTCCGATTATCATATCAAGTTTTCCGTCTGATGCTTTTTTCGTTAGGTTTTCACAATATGTGTTTAAATGCTTATATTTCTTTTTTTCGTTTCTTGCTTTTTTGCTTTCGGAACTCTTATTGTCCTTGCTTGATGAAGTTTCACCTTTTCCGTTTAACATGTTTTTTAGAAACGGCGGGAATGCAGGCGCACCATGCATAAAATCATCATCGTCGCCCTCTTCCTCAGATGTATCTTCAACTTCATTTACTATTTCGCCATTCATCATATCGCTATACAGCTGACCTAACGATGATACATCAAAATCTCCGTTCTCATCCATTAAGTCTCCCATTTGATCATATAATTCGTCAATCTGTTTGTCTGTAATTCCCATTTTTTCCATCAGATCATTTACAGGCTTTATTCCTAATTCCCTTGCACAGGAAATACAGTAGCCGTTTGGTTTATTATCCTCACTTGTCGTTACAAAAACAACTGCCGGACGTCTTTTACATCTTACACAAATCATACTTTCTCTCCTTTACATAAGTGTAATGTGCTTTCTTGTTTGATATTAATATAACATATATCTTCTTGTAAAGCTTTAATATTTTGTAAATAGATTTTTATACCTCATCTACGTTTGGCGAATCTGTTGTATTTGAGATTACCTCGCGCAATATCGGACTATCATATATTCCTCTGAATACATATGAATCTGATATTGACTCATCGGTAAACAACTCTGGTACCTCATTCATGTGTGGTATAGCTATTCGCATTACAAATGCTATCACTATTATGATCAGAAACCCTTCCAACAGTCCAATCAATGCTCCAAAAAAGCTGTCAACTATACCTTTTGTGACCATATCCATTTTGTCACATATTACTTTTATCGCAACCCTTGCAATTATTACTAGCACAAGAAATAATAAAACCGTTACTATACAAGTTATAAATGATACTATTATCGGTCTGATTAATCCCTCTGCCGCTATTGATCCATCTCTTATTGCATCCCTCAATCGTTCGTTTGTTATATCGAAGCTTGGCAATGAGTTTCTTACATAATTTGGAAGTGATTTTATTATATCGCTTGTGGGAACGTTTTTTCCTGACTGTTGTGCTGTTTTTACTGCTTTATCAATTTTGTTTACCAATGATGGTTTTACACTTGATTCATATATGCTTACAGCTATTGGCTTCGATAGTGTTGATGATACAATTCCTGCAATAAGTGTACTCGCTGATGATAGAGCCGTTCTCGCAACGCCTTTTTTAAATCCAATAAATACAAATATTAGTATTATTACTATCGTAAATAGATCAAGCATTCACCTCACCGCCTTTCGTTTTTGATAAAATCCTATTCAAGTATTATTTTTCTAATTTCCGATACTCCAAGAATATACGCTGTTTTTTCGTTGATCATTATTACACTTTTCGCATCGTGTCCTACCTGCCAGTTGTTTAATGCGTCTCCAAGTGTATTATAGCTGTACAACGTATTATCCGCCAACAATGCTATTTTGTCTTTTTTTGTATCAATAGAAAATACCTTATGAACTGTACTAAACTTATTTATTTCTCTTCCATTTGAATCCAGTGTTACTATTGAACAATTTCTACCGTCATCTGATTGAGCCAATGCAACTGTAATGCTGTTCTCGTACTCAATATCGTATGAAGCTAAGAATTTACCATCAAATGAATATGGTGTCTCTTTATTATTCGTACTATCAACTACTGATACAAGCGAATCTGTTACAACTGCGATTTTATTATTGTCTATAAAATCCACTTCATATATCATATTATCCTTATAATCAAAAACCGCAATAGGTTCACTTGAGCTGAAGTCAAGAATATAAACCTTCGACATCAAGGCTCCGTCAACCGTATTAACTGCTCCTACCGCAGCCATCGTACCACTCTCATTTATTGTACAAGAAATTCCGTAGTAATTGTTGAAAGAGTATGAAAATATAAACTCATTATCCTTATCCAATACTGAAATCACTGATAAATAACCTGTATGATCTGACATTACACAGTATGTTCCCTTTGAGTTAATATCACAATCTATTATTGACGTTCCCTGTGTTCCGTTATACACATTATATGACGGTGATATTACTCGGTACTTATCACTTCCCACTCCATATGCAATAGCATAATCTCCGGAGCATTTTATAAACGGACTTGTATAGCTGTGCTGTCCTGAAAAGTTTTTGTTTCCATTATAATCCAGTGACAATATCGAAGTATCGCTTATATAATAAATCCCTTTTCCTGTATTTACAATGTTTTTTTCTTGTACGGAAGTTCCTGACAGCTTCTCGGAAAACTCCTCCTTTGCAGTAGATGTCTGGATAATCGTATTAGGCAAATTATCGGGGGAAACCTTATCCCACATATTGTTTAAAACTACAGCTATACTAAACAATAGTATAAAAACTACAGCTATCATTAGTTTTGAGATAATATTTTTTTTGTTCTTTGGCGTACTTTTTCCTTCAGCCATCTTTTCACCTCCTGTTATTCATAATATACCTTATTTAGATACAATCCACATGCAGGTGCAGTTGGTCCTGCAAGCTGTCTGTTTTTTCTCTCAATTATCTGAGGTATTTCATCTGCCTTAATCTTTCCCTGTGCTACACGCAACAGAGTTCCTGTCATTATCCGCACCATATTGTACAAAAAACCGTCTGCTTCAACTGTAAACGTTACCATTTCTCCGCTGCGTTCAACCTTTGATAAATATACGGTTCTCCTCATATCCCCTGGGCGTCTGTTGTCAGGTGTACAAAAAGATGTGAAATCGTGAGTACCAAGATAGTGTTTACAGGCTTCATCAAGCATCTTTTCATCAAAATTTTTGTACCTGTAATGTAGTGCGTATCCGTCTAAAAACGGGTTTCTAACCTCACTGTTCCATATCTTATATATATATTGCTTCCTTGTGCAGTCATATCTTGGATGAAAATCCATACTCATGTCACAGCAATCCGTAACTGCTATTGTATTTGGTAGATGGCGGTTCAACGCGGCTTTAAGTCGTTCGGCGGGTATCCTGTGTGATGTTCTCAATCCTATACAATACATATTAGCATGTACGCCTGTATCGGTCCTGCTACATCCCTTTACATCCATATCGTCACCCACAATCTGTGACAGCGCTTTCTGAAATACTTCCTGAACCGAAACAGCATTATCCTGGATTTGCCATCCGTGATATGTCCTTCCGTCATACATTATTGTTATTTTTACATTCCTGTTCGGAGCGTTACAGGAAGCTTGATATTGCATATTATCACTCCAATACAAACTACACACACTACAAGCAGTGCTGTAAAGTCATATTTTGAATACTTTAGTACCTTCATTCTTGTTCTGCCTTCTCCACCATGGTAACAACGACTTTCCATTGCCATCGCCAGGTCGTATGCACGGCGAAACGCTGACACAAACAATGGTATGAGTATCGGTATAAGCGCTTTTATTCTTGTCATCACATTTCCGCTCTCAAAATCTGCACCTCTTGCTTTTTGCGCACTCATTATTTTATCTGTTTCCTCAAGAAGAGTCGGTATAAATCGAAGTGCTATTGTCATCATCATTGCTATTTCGTGTATTTTTATATGAAACACTGTAAGAGGCTTCAACAATTTCTCTATCCCGTCTGTCAAATCAGTAGGTGAAGTCGTGTATGTAAGCACCGAACTGATTAACACTAGTGCAATTATTCTTGCTGCTACAAATATTGATGTGTTTATTCCTGCTTGAGTTATCTCTATAAATTTCCACTTAAACACCGGTTCTCCTGTTCCGTAAAACAAGTTTAGCACCGAAGTAAACAGTACTATAAATATTATCGCTTTCAAGCTTTTGAAATACAGTTTCATTGATACTCCGGATAACAGTATCACGCATATTACCGACAAAAACATTATACCAAGAGATATATAGTTTTTTGTTATAAAAATAAAAACTATAAATACTGTGAGCAATATTATTTTCATTCTTGGGTCCATTTTATGCAAAACCGACTTACCAGGAAAATACTGTCCCAAGGTTATTTCTTTTAGCATTTACTCACCCTTTCCTATCAGGCTTTTTTAGCTTTATTATCTCATTTACAGCCTGTTCTATCGTGTATATGTCGGTATTAACATTATAACCCTGTTCTTTTAACTGTATCATTATTTTGGTTATCTGCGGAATACGAAGTCCTATTTTTTCAAGCTCTTGCCCTCTCGCAAAAACTCTCTTTGTTTCGTCAAAAGCAAACATTTTTCCCTTGTTCATTACAAGTATCTTGTCTGCTATCTGCGAAATATCCTCCATACTATGTGACACCAGTAGCACTGTGTTTTCTTTTTCTCTATGATATGAAGATATTTGCGCCAGAAGAATATCTCTGCCGTTGGGGTCAAGTCCTGCTGTCGGTTCATCCAATATCAATATATCAGGTTCCATCGCTATTACGCCTGCTATCGCTACTCTTCTTTTTTCTCCGCCCGATAACTCGAATGGGGATTTTTTCAGAAGTTCAGGTTTTAATCCTACAAATTTTGCAGCACGATATACCCTTTCCTTTACTTCTTCGTCACTCAGCCCCATGTTTTTTGGTCCATATGCTATATCCTTTTCTGCGGTTTCTTCAAATAATTGATACTCCGGATATTGAAAAACCATTCCTACACGAAATCGTACCTTGCGTATCTTTTTTGGTTCTTTCCATATATCTGTATCATCAAGCAAAACTTGCCCTTTTGTAGGTTTTATCAGACCGTTAAGCATTTGAATAAAAGTGGATTTTCCTGAGCCTGTATGACCTATTATTCCGATAAAATCCCCTTTATCTATTCTTAACGATACGTCCTTTACGGCTTCTTTCTCAAATGCCGTTCCTACACCGTATGTAAAGGATAAATTCTTTATTTCTAACAATGACATTACACTTTCCTCAATAAATACAACTCTATACTACCACTAAATACTCAGCTGTTCAAGTATCTTTCCTACACATTCTTCTACGGTTAACGGATATTCCTTTATCTTAAACCCGCATGAATTCAATCTGTGTGCAAGCTGTGTGGATTGCGGTACATCCAGCTTATGGCGTCTGAGTAGTTCAATCTGCGAAAAAACTTCTCTTGGTGTTCCCTGAGTAAGAATTTTTCCGTCGTCTAAAACCACAACCCTGTCTGAAAGTGCCGCTTCGTCCATATAATGTGTAATCAGAATTATAGTTATATTCTTTTCTTTATTAAGTTTTACTATTGTATCCATTACTTCCTGTCTGCCCTGAGGATCAAGCATTGCGGTAGGCTCATCAAGCACTATACAATCAGGCTCCATCGCAATTATTCCTGCTATTGCTACACGCTGTTTCTGTCCGCCTGACAACTTGTATGCAGCATGTCCTTTATACTCATACATGTCAACCGATCTTAGCGCATTATCTACTCTTATACGTATTTCGGCAGGATCAATTCCAAGATTTTCCGGCCCAAACGCCACATCTTCTTCTACAATACTTGCTACCAACTGGTTATCGGGGTTTTGCAAAACCAATCCTACTTTACGCCTTATTTCAAGTAGATTTTCGTCTTCTTTTGTAGTCTTTCCGCATATTGACACTGTTCCGCTATCCGGCAATAGTATGCCGTTAAACATCTTCGCTAATGTAGATTTTCCTGAGCCGTTATGACCAAGTAATGCTACAAATTCACCTTTTTCCACTCTCAAAGAAAGATCTTTTAATACAACAGTATTGTTATCTTCTTCGTTCTCATAACTGAAAACTACCTTTTCAACATCTATAAAATGCATTTTTATCAACTCTTAAACTATTTTTCCCAAATCGCTGTTGAACCACATGGCAATACAATTCCTGTATCAGTCGCTTTAAGTCCTATTTCATCAGCAGATACACTTCCGCCCAACTGCTTTTGTAGTGTTACACCTAGCATATACTTCATTACACTTGGTGAAAGCCCTGTTGTATAGGAATTAAGTATAAAGAATACTGAGTTTTTATCAAGAAGCTGCTGACACTGTGTAACAAGAGAAAACAATTGTTCCTCTAATTTCCATACTTCTCCACCGGGTCCTCTGCCGTATGAAGGTGGATCCATTATTATACCGTCGTATCTGTTTCCTCTGCGGATCTCACGCTGTACAAATTTCAGACAATCATCTACTATCCAACGGACAGGTCGGTCTGCAACTGAAGATAATGCTGCATTTTCCTTTGCCCACTGTACCATTCCCTTTGAAGCGTCAACATGGCATACTTTTGCTCCTGCTTTCAAACAGGCTAATGTCGCACCCCCTGTATATGCAAATAGATTCAGTACATTAAGTTGTCTGTCGGAAGTACTGATCTTATTCATTACATAATCCCAGTTCGTAGCTTGCTCAGGAAAAATCCCTGTATGCTTAAATCCCATCGGCTTTACACCAAATACTATATCTTTGTAACCAACATTCCACACCTGTGGAAGCTTTTTATAGACTTCCCAGCTGCCTCCCCCTGTTTTTGAGCGGTGGTATCTGGCATGAGCATTTTTCCATAACGGATTTGCTTTTTCTGTATTCCATATTATCTGCGGATCGGGACGAATCAATATCTTATCGCCCCACCTCTCAAGCCTTTCACCACATGATGTGTCTATCAGTTCATATTCTTTCCATATTGCTTCTCTCATACAATACGCTCCGTTTATCAAGAAAGTCTCTCACGAATAAGGTCTGCCACTACATTTGCATGTTCGGAAATTTCCGAATAATCCTCTCCCTCAAGCATTACCCTTATTAACGGTTCCGTTCCTGACGGTCTTACCAGTATTCTTCCCCTGTTACTAAGCTCTTCTTCTACTTTATCTATCTCAGTTTTTATTGTATTATCAGTGAAATACTGATCCTTCTTCTCCGTTGCAACCTTTACATTTATTAAAACCTGTGGATATCTCTTCATTATTCCTGCAAGCTGAGAAAGAGTTTTTCCGCTCTTTTTTATAATACTCAAAAGCTGTACAGACGTAAGCTGTCCGTCTCCTGTTGTACCATAATCAAGAAAAATTATATGTCCAGACTGCTCTCCACCTATATTATAATTATTCTCAAGCATATTCTCAAGCACATATCTATCACCAACAGACGTTGAGATAAAATTTATATCGTTTTTCTCACAGAATTTAGTAAATCCCATGTTTGTCATTACTGTACCTACAACGGTATTATTGCTCAGCTTTCCTATATCTTTGAGTGCCTTTGCACAGATAGCTATAAGAAAATCTCCATCTACAAGTTCACCATTCTCATCAACAGCTAAGCATCTGTCAGCGTCTCCATCATACGCTACACCGCAATCCATATTATGTGCTTTCACAAAATCAGAAAGACCTTCTATATGTGTCGATCCACACTTTTCATTAATATTGATACCATCAGGAGTATCGTTTATTATTGTAAAATCTGCACCTAGTTTTGTAAACAGCCTTCTTGCTGTTGCACTTGCAGAACCGTTTGAACAGTCAACCGCAACCTTTATTCCCTCAAGAGATCCCTCTATACTTCCTGCAATATGGTCTATATACTCATCTATTGCTTCAGGTGCTGTTCTTACAGATCCTAAATTTCTACCAACAGGTACTGCAAATTTCTCACATTCACCATTAATTAAAGCTTCTATTTTATCTTCCAATGCATCAGGAAGCTTATATCCGTCTGAATTGAATATTTTTATTCCGTTAAACTCATGAGGATTATGAGATGCGGATATCATTATTCCGGCATTTGCATTGTATTTTTTCACGAGATATGCTACGGCAGGTGTTGGAACTGTTCCCAGATGTACTACATTTGCTCCCACTGAACACAGGCCCGCTGTGAGCGCTCCCTCTAGCATATCTGATGATATTCTTGTATCTTTTCCTATCAGTATTGTCGGTTTTTCGCTTGTATCTTCATTATCAAGAAGAACCATAGCTGCGGCTCTTCCTATATTCATAGCTAATTCACAAGTAAGTTCTGAATTTGCAACTCCTCTTACTCCGTCTGTACCAAATAATCTTCCCATAATAATACTCCTTATTAATTATTCTTTAAAACAATGTGGGACTACCGGGCATTACTCCGTTAGGAGGTGTCATATCCAAATGCTGGCACGCTGCAAAAGTAACACATCTACCCCTAGGTGTCCTGCTCAAAAATCCAATCTGCATGAGATATGGTTCATATACATCTTCTATTGTTACCGCTTCTTCTCCTATTGCGGCCGCAAGCGTTTCAAGTCCGACAGGTCCTCCGTTGTAAAACTTTATTATCGCTTCCAACATTCGTCTGTCGTTGGCATCTAATCCCAATTCATCAATTTCAAGCTTATCCAAAGCTATTCTTGCTATTTCACAAGTTATTACTCCATCGCTCATTACCTGTGCAAAATCACGCACACGCTTTAATAGACGGTTTGCAATTCTTGGTGTACCTCTTGAGCGTGAGGCTATCTCCAATGCACCGTCATCTTCAATCTCTATATTTAAGATACCTGCGCTTCGTGTAACTATCTGTGCCAACTCCTCTGGCGTATATAACTCAAGTCGTAATACTACACCAAAACGATCCCTGAGTGGTGCTGTAAGCTGTCCGGCTCTCGTTGTTGCTCCTACTAACGTGAATTTCGGCAGCGGCAAATGATATGATGCTGCCATTTGTCCTTTTCCCGTAATAATATCAATCGCAAAATCCTCCATTGACGGATAGAGAACCTCTTCTACCGCCCTGGATATTCGATGTATCTCATCTATAAACAGCACATCGCCTGAACTTAGGTTTGTCAACAATGCTGCAAGATCTCCGGGTTTCTCTATCGCTGGACCGGATGTTATCCTCAGGTTTACATTCATCTCATTTGCTATTATTGATGAAAGCGTCGTTTTTCCAAGTCCGGGAGGACCGTATAGCAAAACGTGATCCAGTATTTCGCCGCGCTTCTTTGCAGCTTCTATAAACACTTTCAGATTTTCTTTGACCTTTTCCTGTCCTATGTATTCATCAAGCGTTTTGGGCCTAAGCGGATTATCTGAACTTACTGTATCTTCGGGTATCTCCTCAGCAGACATTATTCTGTCTTCAAAATCCATTTCCTGCAAGAAAATCCCTCCTATTTCTTTCCTATTTCTACAAGCGTTTTATGTATTAACTCCTCAACCTTCAATGTTGGATCAAATGCAGACAATATCGGCATTACATCTTCTGAGGTGTATCCAAGTACAGCAAGTGCTTCACATGCTGCTGCTATGTTTCCAACAGAGACAAACGATGAAGATGTTTTTGATATTTCCGTTATTGATGTTGTTACTCCAAGCTTTTTCATTTTATCTTTAAGTTCCAGAATTATTCTCTGTGCAAGCTTATTGCCAACTCCTGAGGCTTTTGTTAATGTTTTTGCGTCTGATGATGCTATACACACAGCAACCTGTTCTGGTGAAAATTCGGAAAGTATTGCTATTCCTACCTTTGAACCCACTCCGCTGACTCCTGTTAATATCTTAAAACACTCAAGCTCCTGTGATGTTGCAAATCCGAACAATTCTACTGCGTCTTCACGAACTGCCATATATGTAAACAATGTGACCTCACTGCCAATTTTAGGCATTACTCTCAATGTTGACATTGATGTGGTACACTTGTATCCTACTCCTCCGCATTCGACTACAACATATCCCTGCATTTCGTAGATAAGAGTTCCTCTTAAACTGTATATCATTAATCAAATTCCCTTTCTGCTTAAAAATTCTCTCATGGGAGATCCGTTTGCCTGCGTATGGCAAATGGCTATTGCAAGTGCATCTGCTGTATCATCATACTTTGGCATGTTTTCAAGCTTCAGCAATCGTTTTGTCATTTCCATGACCTGCTCTTTTTTAGCTTTTCCGTAGCCTGTTACTGCACTTTTGACCTGTAATGGCGTATATTCAAATATCGGTATTCCCTTAAGCTTTGCTGACAGTAGTATTACTCCCCTTGCCTGGGCAACATCTATTGCTGTTTTCTGATTGTTCTGAAAATACAATTTTTCTATTGCCATTACATCGGGTTTGCACTTTTCTATAATAGTATTCATTTCACTGAATATTTTTTCTAATCTATCTTCAAACATCTGATCCGATTCAGTTAATATAGCCCCATATCCAAGTGTATGATACTTGTAACTATAAAATTCTATTGCTCCAAACCCAACTATCGCATAACCAGGATCTATTCCTAACACTACCATATTATTCTCCAAATATACACATTTCATTTATTATAACACATTTTATTGCTTCGGGCAATATATAAAGAAATAAATTTTCTGTATCATCATTCATACTAATCTATTAACAAGCATACATTATTACTATGTTAGAGTATTTCAAGGAGATCAACATGAAAAGTATCAGTAAATTGTTTTTTATAATCCTTTCTTCGACATTTATTCTATTTAGTGCCTGTACCAAAACAATTAACAATGAAGAAGATGAAATAAGAGCTTATCAGTGGTTTTCAAATGATGAGGATATTTGTGCAAACTTAACTTTTAACGACGAAAATGCAGTTCTTACCATAAACAGCTATGATGAGAACTGCATTATCAAAGGGCTTTGCGTTTTCTCAGACAACAATATTATTATTATCGACAACAATCTCGAAAGTGAGTTCGTTTTTCCTTATATACTCAGCGGTACATCATTAACTCTTGAGAAATACGGTGAAAAAATTGTTTTCTATAAATATACAGACTAAATTACACTTTCTTCTCTATACTCCAATCACGCATGTTTTCAACTGCTGTATCACTTGGAATTGAAGCTTTTGTCTTTTCATCTGTTTTATTTCGCTCCGATGACATTATCGTCTGATTTATCGGACCACACCTTAGTACACTGTCGGTGTATTCTTCAGGCTGAACTTTGTCTGAATATTTTATTGTCCTTCTTCTTTCCTCCTGCGGCCTTATTTTCCCTTTCGGAAACATACAATTCTCCTCCTTTGTCTGTATTCAGTATTAATATTATTTCTGTTTAGCAGATTATTATTCTGCGAATATTTATACCGGTTTTTTTGAATTATATTCATGTTTTTGTATATTTATTCGTTTTTTAATAATTTTGTAGCTTGACAAGCTTTGTCTAAAATGATAAAATATTCTGAGAGAATTACGGAGTTTTCGTTTCTCGTATGTAATTTGCAAAGGGGTTTTCCAAGATGAACTATTTGCTGAAGAATGCTATGGTTTTTCACAATTCTGCTATTAGCAAAAAAGATATTCTTATTTGCGACGGGCAAATTGTTTCTGTTGGTACCGGCCTTTCTGCTGATTGTAACATTATTGATCTTAATAATTGTTTCATTTTTCCCGGTTTTATTGATGTTCATGTACATCTAAGAGAACCGGGTTTTTCGTATAAAGAAACAATTAAAACAGGTTCACTTGCAGCAGCACATGGAGGTTATACTGACATTTGTTCAATGCCCAATCTTAATCCTGTTCCGGATAGTGTTGAACATATTCTGGTACAGACTGATATTATAAATAGGGACGCTGTTATTAACGTACATCCTTATGGTTCCATTACCGTTAATGAAGAAGGAAACATTCTCTCAGACATGGATGGTATGAACGATTTTGCTGTTGCCTTCTCTGATGACGGCAAAGGTGTACAAAGTGATGATATGATGCTTGAGGCTATGAAAAAGGCTAAATCACTTAACAAAATCATTGCCGCTCATTGCGAAGTCAATGATCTTCTTAATGGCGGATATATTCATGACGGTGATTATGCTAAGACACATGGTCACAAAGGTATTTGCTCTGAAAGCGAATGGGGACAGATTAAACGTGACATTGAGCTTTCCGCTAAAAGCGGCTGTAAGTATCACGTTTGTCATATTTCTACAAAAGAAAGCGTTGAGCTTATTAGACAAGCTAAGAATAATGGTGTCGACATTACTTGTGAAACAGGTCCGCATTACCTTGTTTTTAATGACAGTATGCTTCAAGAGGACGGAAGATTCAAGATGAACCCTCCTATCAGAAGCGAAGAAGATAGAATTGCACTCATCAATGGCATTAAAGACGGTACTATCGATATGATAGCCACTGATCATGCGCCCCACAGCAAGGAGGAGAAATCGAAAGGTCTTGAGAAAAGCCTTATGGGTGTTGTCGGTTTGGAAACGGCATTCCCTGTGCTATATACAAATCTTGTTAAAAAAAATGTTGTTTCTCTGGAAAAGCTCATTGAGCTTATGAGCATTAATCCCGGCAAACGTTTCGGAATGAACAACGAGATTAAAGAAGGACTTCCTGCGAATCTATGCGTATGGAAGCTTGATGATAAATACGTAGTAAATCCCGATGACTTTCTTTCTATGGGGCGTGCAACTCCTTTTGAAGGCATGGAGGTTTACGGCAAGTGCGTAATGACAATTGTTAAGGGGGAAATAAAATGGAAACAATAAACAACAGAAAAATCGTACTGGAGGACGGAAGCGTTTTCTTTGGTACAGGCTTCGGTCATAACTGCGATAAAGTTTGCGAACTTGTATTCAATACTTCCATGGTAGGCTACCAGGAAATCGTATCGGATCCGTCATATACTTATCAAATGGTTGTTATGACATATCCACTTATCGGCAACTACGGTATTGCTGATGACGACTTCGAAACTAAAACTCCTACTATCGGTGGCTTGATCGTTCGTGAATATAATAATATACCGTCTAATTTCAGATATACAAAAACTCTTGACGAAATTCTTGAGGATTATGAAATTCCCGGAATTTCCGGTATTGATACAAGACTCCTTACCAGAAAAATCAGAGACAACGGCTGTTGTAAGGTGCTTATCACTGACGCTGACAAGCCTTTGGAAGAATGTATGGATATTCTCCGTACAACAAGTATTCCCACAGACGCTGTTTCAAAGGTTAGCTGTAAGAAAAAATGGTATTCTCGTACCGCTCACCCGAAACTTGAGGTTGTTGCTGTTGACTGCGGTATTAAGCTTAACATTATCAGAAGTCTTAACAAGCTTGGCTGTAATGTTACGGTAGTACCTTATAACACTAAAGCTGAAGAGATTGAAAAACTTAATCCCGACGGTGTGTTTTTCTCAAATGGTCCGGGCAACCCTGAGGATGTTCCTGAGACTATCGAACTTGTAAGAGCACTCAGAGGTAAATACCCTATATTTGGTATTTGTCTTGGTCATCAGCTCATTAACTTAGCTTACGGTGCTAAAACATATAAGCTGAAATTCGGTCACAGAGGCGGAAATCACCCTGTAAAGAACCTTGAAACAGGAAAAATCGAAATAACAAGCCAGAACCATAACTACGCTGTCGATACCGAAAGCATTAAGAACACTGATCTATCCGTAACTCACATCAATATTCTTGATAACACTGTTGAAGGAGTTTCCTGCGAAAAAGATAAAGTATTCAGTGTGCAGTATCATCCTGAAAGCGCACCGGGACCACAGGACAGCTCATACCTGTTTAACAAGTTCATTGGTTTCATGAAGGAGGACAAATAATATGGCTAAGAGAAGTGATATTAAAAAGGTTTTGGTTATAGGCTCCGGTCCTATCGTTATTGGTCAGGCTGCTGAATTTGACTATGCAGGTACTCAGGCTTGTCTTGCTCTGCGTGAAGAGGGGTATCAGGTTATTCTATGTAACTCTAACCCTGCAACTATTATGACTGATACTGTTGTTGCAGATAAGGTTTATATGGAGCCGCTTACACTTGAATATATGGCTAAAATTCTCAGATATGAGCGTCCGGACGCTATTGTACCGGGTATTGGCGGACAGACAGGTCTTAACCTTGCTATGAAACTTGCAAGAAAAGGCGTTCTCGAAGAGTGCCAGGTCGAACTCCTTGGTACTAAGGTAGAAAGTATCGAACGAGCAGAGGACAGAGAATTGTTTAAAGAGTTATGCGAAGAAATCGGTGAACCTGTTCTCCCATCTATCATTACTCACTCAATAGAAGAGGGTCTTAAAGCTGCTGAGGAAATCGGTTATCCTGTCGTTCTTCGTCCTGCCTTTACTCTTGGAGGTACCGGCGGCGGTTTCGTTAATAACGAAGAAGAACTCGTCGAAATAATGAAAAATGCACTTAAACTCTCCCCTGTTCATCAGGTTCTTGTAGAAAAAAGCGTTAAAGGATTTAAAGAAATAGAGTACGAAGTAATCAGAGATGCTAACGATACAGCTATTACTATTTGTAACATGGAGAATCTTGATCCTGTTGGTATTCATACCGGCGACTCTATCGTTGTTGCACCAAGTCAGACACTTACTAACAAAGAATACCACATGCTTCGTGACTCGGCATTGAAAATCATTCGTGCCCTTAAAATTGAAGGTGGCTGTAACGTTCAGTTTGCACTTGATCCTGTATCGTTTGATTATTATCTTATCGAAGTAAATCCCAGAGTTTCACGTTCATCTGCTCTTGCTTCAAAAGCCAGCGGCTATCCTATCGCAAGAGTTTCCGCTAAAATTGCAGTTGGAATGACACTCGATGAAATTCAGATTGCTAACACTCCTGCAAGCTTTGAACCTACTCTTGACTATGTTGTTACTAAAATGCCAAGGTTTCCTTTCGACAAATTCTCTGATGCCTCAAACGTACTCGGTACTCAGATGAAAGCAACAGGAGAGGTCATGAGTATCGGCAGAACTTTTGAGGAAAGCCTGCTCAAAGCTGTACGTTCTCTCGAAATCGGTGTATATCATCTTTATAAACCAAAGTTCAATGATATGTCTAACGATGACCTTCTCGATTATATCCGCAAGGGTACCGATGACAGAATTTACGCTATTGCTGAGCTTATCTGGAACGGAATCGATTTGAGAGAAATCTTCAATATTACTAAAATCGATATGTTCTTCCTTGAGAAGATCAAAAATATCGTTGAGTTTGAGCGTATAGTTGCTGAGAATAAAGACGATACCGATGCTCTTTATCGTGCAAAAAGAATGGGCTTCTCTGATAAATATATCGCAAAACTCTGGAAAACTACTGAGGACGATATTTATTATCTCAGAAAAAAACTGGGTATGTTCCCTGTTTACAAAATGATAGATACCTGTGCGTCTGAGTTTGAATCCTATATTCCTTACTTCTACTCAACATATGAACAGGAAAATGAGTCTATTGTTAGCGACAGAAAGAAGATTATCGTTCTTGGTTCCGGTCCTATCCGTATCGGTCAAGGTGTTGAGTTTGACTACTCCACAGTTCACGCTGTTGCTACTATTAAAAACAACGGCTATGAAGCTATCATCATCAACAACAACCCTGAAACCGTTTCAACAGATTATACAACAAGTGACAAGCTTTATTTTGAGCCTCTTACTGTTGAAGATGTTATGAACATTATTGAACTCGAAAAACCTGAGGGAGTTATCGCTTCTCTTGGCGGTCAGACTGCTATTAACCTTGCCGAACCTCTTATGAAAAGAGGAGTTAAGATTATCGGTACTGATGTTGAGGCTATCGAAAAGGCTGAAAATCGTGATTCATTTGAAAAAATCATGGAGGAGCTTAAAATTCCTCAGCCAAAGGGTCAGGCTGTTACTAATATTGAGGACGGCGTTAAGGCCGCTGCTGATATCGGGTACCCAGTTCTGGTTCGCCCCAGTTATGTACTTGGCGGCCGTGCTATGCAGATCGTTGCAAACGAAAATATGCTTAGACATTACCTTAAAACCGCAGTTGAGGTTGATGAGGATAAACCTGTACTCGTTGATAAGTATATTGTAGGCAAAGAGTGCGAAGTTGATGCTGTATGCGACGGAAAAGGTGTATTTATCCCTGGACTCATGGAACATGTTGAACGTACCGGTATTCACTCCGGTGACTCTATAAGTGTGTATCCGTCTTTCACTATTCCTCAGGAGGTCAAAGACGTTATTATCGACTACACTGTTAAACTTGGTCTTGGTATCGGTATTGTTGGTCTGTATAACATTCAGTTTATTGTAGATAAGAACAATGATGTTTATGTTATCGAAGTAAATCCTCGTTCTTCAAGAACTGTTCCATTCCTATCAAAAGCTACCGGATATTCTCTTGCAGATATTGCTACTCTGGCTATTCTTGGCAAAAGCCTTAAAGAACAAGGTATTGATGTTGTTTATCCTAAGGAAAAGGAACGCTGGTATGTTAAGGCACCTGCTTTCTCCTTCTCTAAACTAAGTGGTCTTGATGCTTACCTCTCACCTGAAATGAAATCTACCGGAGAGGCTATCGGATATGATAACACACTTACCAGAGCTCTTTATAAAGCTTTACAGTCTTCAGGTACAAAAATGGTTAATTACGGTACAGTTTTCGCTACTATTGCTGATGTTGATAAAGAGGAAGCACTCCCGCTAATCAGACGTTTCTATAACCTTGGATTTAACATTGAGGCTACTGAGGGTACTGCACAGTTCCTTAAGAGTCACGGAATAAGAACAAGAGTTAGACAGAAGCTTGATGAAAATGACGATATTTTCTCATCTTTCCAATCAGGTTATATCAGCTATGTTATTAACACTAAGGATATCTACCATGAAAACAGCCACGATGGTTATCGCATTAGACGCTGGGCTGTCGAAAACAATGTAGCTATATTTACAGCTCTTGATACTGTTAGGGCATTACTTGACGTTCTTGAAGAAACTACACTTTGTATTTCAACTATTGATATGTAAAAGCATTTTTGTCTGACTGAAGATGATATTTGCTTAGGTTGATAAATTCGTATTCACTGATTAAATCTCTGCCAACGGGCTGAGCGTCCAAATCTGTTTTTAGCTTTTTATGAGGATTTGGACACTTGATTTAATCAGTGTTTCGTTAAATAATAGATAAGTGGATTAATTGACAATACTATAAAACTGTTTTTTAGTATTAGCAGTATTCACAAACTATCTCTTTGACAAACGAATTTTCGCTTATACCGCTGTATTTATCGCCTTTTTGATTTGGCAGTGAAGTAATCGGTTACAGTTATAATCGATTACAAAAGAAATAGCGTTGTCTCCTTTGTAATAATCTTAACATCTTCTGCTCCAAATGGATTTGAAGTCTTTTATACAAACTATTTATGTGTGGTAATACTTATTGATACAGGAGAATTTATTAATGAAAAAATTTATTTCTACTATACTCTCTGCGTCTGTCATACTATCACTATCAACCCTTTCTGCATTTGCTGATAGTTTTTTAAAGGGAGATATAAACGGTGACGGTAAGGTGAGTTCGGCAGATGCACTTCTTGTTCAAAGACATACGGTTGGACTTACCAAGCTTAATGATGTACAACAAGCTTCTGCTGACTATAATAATGATGGAAAAATCACTAATGTTGATGCTCTTCTTATTCTTAGAAGCACTATTAATCTTAATGTCCCTATGCTCTATCTCCCCTCAGAAATTACCATTAACTGCGGGGACAGAACTACTCTTAATCCTAAAGTTATTAACGGAAGCGACAAAGGACTTACCTACACTTATACTTTTGACGGTGCTGTTTCTGATGACGGAACCGGGGAACCTGTTCTTGAAGTATCTTATGCAAGCGGTCTTGTGAAAGGTTACCATCTCGGAACTGATCACGTTGTCGTTAAGGCTTCAAATGGTTTGACTGCAGAATGTAATGTTACTGTCGTCAATAATAAAACAGAAAAAATTATCCATGTCGGAGAACATACTCTCAAAAGCACCAAAGAAATTATGATATATAATGACTGTTACAGCGAAACTTATGACTTTGATAATATTCTCGGTTTGGTTGTACACTCTACTGCTGAACCAGGTATAAAGGCTGATCAATGGTATTCTATGTGGAATAAGGGCGGTACTCCTGCATGTGTTCATGCTTTTCTTGACGATGAAGGCGTTTATCAGTATCTCCCGTTTGAACAAACTGCTTGGCATGCAGGTATTCCCGTCAATGACACAAGAATAGACTTTGAAATTTGTGAACCTGCTGGATTTGAGTATGATAAAAACTGGAATATCACAAAGTATAATACAGAAGAACAACAGAAATATTTCGATAAGATTTGGGAAAATGCCACTGTTTATGCTGCTTATCTTGCTTACACTTATGATTTCGATACTGATCAAATCATCAGTCACTACGAAGCCGGTCAGATGGGTATCGGAACTAAACACAACGATCCGGATCACTGGTTCATTTTTCACAATAAAACTATGGACGACTTCAGAAATGATGTTGAACAACTTCTTAATGAGGAAATTTACGAAACGGAAGAAACTATTATAGGTTCTCTTGAATAAATAACAAACGGAGGTAATTATGTATCAAGGTATCTACTCTGTTTTATCAAACATTAAAATTGCTAAAGATGTCTATAAAATGATAATCGGCGGCGACACAAGTTCAATAACTGCTCCCGGTCAGTTTATTAATATTAAACTTGACGGTTTTTATCTTCGCAGACCTATCTCTATCTGCGATTATGATGAAAACACCATCACTATTATTTATAAGGTCGTTGGTCAGGGTACTGAAATGATGAGCCGCTTTGAGGCTTATCACAATCTTGATATTCTGACCGGTCTCGGCAACGGGTACGATCTATCTAAAGCCGGAGAAAGACCCTTGCTTATCGGTGGCGGTGTTGGTGTTCCGCCTCTCTACAATCTCTGTAAAAAACTTATCGAACAAGGTGCAAAGCCTGCTGTTATCCTCGGATTTAATTCTCAAGACGAAGTTTTCTTTGAGAAATCCTTCAACAAACTCGGTGCAGACGTGTTTATCACTACTGTCGATGGAACATACGGTATTAAAGGGTTTGTTACCGACGCTTTCCAACTTGTTGGGGATTATTCATATTTTTACACATGCGGTCCTATGCCTATGTTTAAGGCTGTTTACGATGCTACAAACACAAGCGGTCAATTCAGCTTTGAAGAAAGAATGGGCTGCGGATTTGGTGCTTGTATGGGCTGCTCCTGTAAAACTAAGTACGGTAACAAGCGTATCTGCAAAGACGGTCCTGTACTCGAAAAGGAGGAAATTGTATGGTAAACACTAATGTTGTTCTCAGCGGTCTTTCGCTTGATAATCCTGTGATTCCTGCAAGCGGTACATTTGGGTTTGGTTATGAATTTGCAGACATATATGACATCAATATTCTTGGTTCTATTTCCTGCAAGGGTACTACAAGAGAGGGACGTTTCGGCAACCCTACTCCTCGTATTGCAGAATGTACTCAAGGTCTTATTAACTCAGTTGGTCTGCAAAATCCTGGTGTTGACAAAGTTATCAGCGAAGAACTTCCCAAACTAGCTAAGGTCTATTCCAAACCTGTTATCGCAAATATCAGCGGTTTCTCTATCGAAGATTATGCCTTTGCTTGTGAGAAAATCGACTCACAGGAACAGGTTGGCTTGATTGAAGTTAATATTAGCTGTCCTAACGTTCACAATGGAGGGATGAGTTTCGGCACAACACCTGAATCAGCATATGAGGTCACTAAAGCTGTAAAAGCTGTTACTACTAAACCTGTTTATATTAAGCTTAGCCCAAACGTTACTGACATTGCTTCAATTGCAAAAGCCTGCGAAAATGGCGGCGCCGATGGTATCAGCCTTATTAATACTCTTTTGGGTATGCGAATAGATCTCAAAACAAGAAAGCCCGTTATCGCAAATAAAATGGGCGGGTTTTCTGGGCCGGCAATCTTTCCTGTTGCCCTTAGAATGGTATATCAGGTTTATGAAGCTGTATCTATACCTATTATCGGCATGGGCGGCGTTTCGACTGCTCGTGATGTAATAGAAATGATGCTAGCAGGTGCTACTGCAGTACAGGTTGGTGCTGCAAATCTTGTTAATCCCTGTGCTTGCAAAAATATTATTGATGAACTGCCACGTGTTATGGAGCAGTATCATATAGAAAATCTATCAGATATTATAGGAGGTTCACACTAATGGGACGTGATGTTATTATTGCCTGCGATTTCAGCAGCAAAGAAGAGGTTATTAGTTTTCTTTCAAAGTTTACTGAGGAAAAACCTTTCGTAAAAATAGGTATGGAACTTTTCTACGCAGCTGGCCCTGAGATCGTTAAAGAAATTAAAGCCATGGGACATAAAATTTTCCTTGATCTTAAACTGCATGATATTCCCAACACTGTTATGAAGGCTATGAATGTTCTTTCTAAACTTGATGTTGATATGTGTAACCTCCACGCTGCAGGAACTATCTCTATGATGGAGGCTGCCATTAAAGGTCTCACCAGAGAGGACGGTACTCGCCCTTTACTTATCGCAGTTACTCAGCTTACCTCTACAAGTGAGGAACGTATGAACGAAGAACTTCTCATTAACAAGCCTATTGATGAAGTTGTTATGCACTACGCTTTGAACGCTAAAAAAGCCGGCCTTGACGGTGTTGTTTGCTCCCCGCTTGAAGCTGCTAAGGTTCATAATATTTGCGGAAATGATTTCGTTACCGTTACTCCGGGTGTTCGTTTCGCTGACGGTGATATTGGTGATCAGGTTCGTGTTACTACCCCTGCCAAGGCTCGTGAGATAGGCTCAGATTATATCGTTGTCGGACGTCCTATCACTCAGGCTGATGATCCTGTTGCCGCTTACAGACGCTGTGTTGCTGACTTTGTCGGCTAACTGGTTAGTATTATGTATAAATATATTCTGTTCGACTTGGACGGTACAGTCGCTGACTCCGCAGAAGGTGTCATAAACTCTGTTTATTATGCTTTATGTAATATGGGTTTTGAGGTATCCGATAAGGCTTCACTTAAAAAATTTATTGGTCCTCCCCTTTCCTCATCTTTTAAGGAGTTTTACAACTTCGATGAAAAACAAATTGACAGAGGTATTAAGCTGTACCGTGAGTATTATACCGACAAGGGAATTAATGAAGCCTGTATCTATGACGGTATTAAAAGCCTGCTTCGCAAACTGAAATCATGCGGAAAAAAGGTTATTCTCGCTACTTCAAAACCTGAGGTTTTTGCTGTTAGGATAATTGAAAATTTCGGCGTTTCTGATTGTTTTGACGTTATCGCCGGCAGTACTCTTGATGAGGAAAGAAACACTAAAGCTAAAGTTATTAAATATGCTCTTGATAAGGCAGGTGTTTCTGACCTTTCAGATGTCTTGATGATTGGCGACAGGAAACATGATGTGCTTGGTGCTAATGATATTGGAATAAAATGTGCTTACATACTCTATGGTTACGGCAATCTTCAAGAAGCCATTGAGTATCATGCAGATTATATTATTGATACTGTTGATAATTTGGAAAATTTTTTATTAAAAGGAGTTTTTACTATGGAGAGAATTATTGCTAAGGATCTGTTATCTATAAACGCTGTCTTTTTAAGACCTCAGGAGCCTTTTACTTGGGCAAGCGGTATTAAAAGCCCTATTTACTGCGATAACAGACTTACACTTTCTGCACCAAGAGTCAGAGATGATGTAGAAAACGCTCTTGCAAGAGTTGTTGAAGAAAACTACCCTGAGTGTGAAGTTCTTATGGGAACAAGTACTGCAGGTATCGCTCATGCTGCTATAACTGCTACTATCCTCAATCTTCCTATGGGTTATGTTCGCTCAGGCGCTAAGGATCACGGCAGAGGTAATCAGATTGAGGGTAAACTTGAAAAAGGTCAGAAGGTTGTTGTAATTGAGGATCTTATCTCAACAGGAGGCAGCGTTATTGAGGTTGTTAATGCTCTTCGTGATGCTGGTGCTGAGGTACTTGGTATTGCAAGTATCTTTACATACGGTATGCAGAAGGGTATCGACAGACTTAATGCTGCTAATGTTAAAAATATCAGCCTTACTAACCTTGATGTTATCGCTGATGTTGCTGCAGAACAGGGTTATATTAAGCCTGAGGATAAGGAAAAACTTATTAAATTCCGTAACAATCCGTCCGATGAAAGCTGGATAGGAGAAGCATAATGAGAAGTGTAATTGATATTCTCGATTTATCCACGGAGGAAATTGATAATCTCATACATACTGCGTGTGATATAATAGATAATCCTGATAAGTATGCTGAGAAATGTAAAAGAAAAAAGCTTGCTACTCTTTTCTTTGAACCATCAACTCGTACTCGTCTGAGCTTTGAGGCCGCTATGTATGAGCTTGGCGGTAATGTCATCGGTTTCTCCGCTGCAAACAATTCTTCTGCCGCTAAAGGTGAGAGCGTTTCTGATACTGTGAAAACCGTTTCCTGCTATGCTGATATCATCGCTATGCGTCACCCTAAAGAAGGCGCCCCTATGGTTGCATCTATGGCAGCAAGTGTTCCTATTATCAATGCCGGTGACGGCGGTCACAATCACCCTACACAGACACTTGCCGATCTTCTCACTATCTACCGTGAAAAAGGTGGGTTTGATAATCTTACTGTCGGTTTATGCGGTGACTTAAAGTTCGGTAGAACGGTACATTCTCTTATCAACGCATTGTCAAGATACAGCGGAATTAAGTTTATTCTTATCTCTCCTGATGAATTAAAATTGCCTGAGTATGTAGTAAATAATGTTCTGAAAAAGAAAAACATTCCGTACTCCGAAACTACCGATCTCCTTGCTGCTATGCCTGATCTTGATATTCTTTATATGACACGTGTACAGAGAGAAAGATTTTTCAATGAACAGGATTATATTCGACTGAAAGACAGCTACATTCTTACTCCTGACAAGCTTGAAACAGCAAAAGACGATCTTGCTGTTATGCATCCGCTGCCAAGAGTTAACGAAATATCCGTAGCCGTTGATAACGACCAACGTGCATGCTATTTTAAACAAGTTTTATACGGCAAATATATGCGTATGGCTTTAATTCTTATGCTTTTGGGGGTGGAGTAAATGGTTATAGATTCTATTAATAACGGTATTGTCATTGATCATATCACTTCCGGCAGGAGTATGTTGCTTTATCAAAAATTAGGACTTGATAAACTCAACTGCACCGTCGCTATCATTAAAAATGCCCCAAGTTCAAAAAACGGTCAAAAGGACATTATTAAAATTGATACTCTCATTGATATAGATTTAGATATGTTGGGATATCTTGACCCGGGTGTTTCCGTCAATATAATCAAAGACGGTACTATTGCAAGCAAGTTTATGCCGGAACTCCCAGAAAAGCTTGTTGATGTTATTAAGTGCAAAAACCCAAGATGTATCTCTCAGGAAGAACAGGAGTTAAAACATATCTTCAAGCTTACCGACAGAGAAAAGAGAATATACAGATGTATTTACTGTGAGAGTAAGGCGAAATAAAACACTATGAATAAAACTAAAGCACCCTTGGTTTTTACGTCAAGGGTGCTTTTTTCTATTATTGACATAGAAGTGCGTTTGTGATATGATTTTAGTAGACTAAATTGCAGATTACAGGAATATACATTATGAATAGTGTTCATTACAATAAAAGGTTCTATACTCCAATAATTGTAATAGATGTAGGTATTGTCGGTGTAGAAAAATATATTATTATTGATAAGAATAATATTATTCATACATTTTTCTTGATTGGTAACATCTATAAAGTTTGTTTGATTACTCCAAAAGGTAATAAAATAACAGGGATTTTCGGGGAGGCTGACGATTATTATATGTCTATCTCAGGAATAATTTACCCCTATTCTAATTTGGACATTGTCGTCATATGTTTTGAAAAAACGTAAATTTTAATTTAGTTGAAATATGTCTTTGATTACCGAATATAAAAAAGCCTTTCAAACTGGACTTGAACTCTTTGGATTTAAAAAGATGAAAGGTACAAACTGCTTTGGAAAACTAATTAATAATGAAATTTTGCTGTATGTTTTAATAAAAAAATGTAGTCCGCCCGATCGTGGAAAAAAAGCTTTTGATATTATCTCAGGAGTTCAAACTATTTATAGTTATGATCTATCAGAATACCAATTAGGACTATCGGGTATAAGCCTCATATGCTATAATACTGATACTACCCCATATGTTCATGATGTCAATTTTATTTATGATGAAACCAGTCTTTCGGCAATAATTGATAAAGCACTGAAACAGACTGTTGATGTTGCTATTCCGGTTCTTTTAGATGTAAATAATCTAAAAAACAGTCTTGATTTTCTAATTAAATATAAATTGGGTATGCTTTATCCGGTCGATACCTTTTTTCGTGATTCCGTTCTCCTCATTATAACAAATAATCATGATACTTTTGAAGACAGAATAAATTGGGAGGATAAAATCGCAACAAGAATATACTCAAACGATCCTACAAATGAAGCTTACATTAATTATATGAAGCAAATAAAAGAGATAATTAGAAATGATCTTGTAAAAAGCAGAGATAGAGTTTGGGCAAGCAGAAAATTGCAGGAGGAATTGTATAAAGAAGTGAATCGTAGAGTTGAGAACAATAAGAAAACATTGATACAATACGGATTATTAGTGTAACATATTTTGACAATAATATACAGAAATGTAAATAAGATACTTGGAAACACTTCAATAATATGGTGTCATTACTGTTGGAAACTTTGATTTCAAAGCGAAAAGATTTAAACAATTG
>ONAH01000078.1 GCA_900315715.1 uncultured Eubacteriales bacterium | reverse complement strand
GCGGGATCTGCGGGATCTGCCGGATCCGTCGATGAACCCGGAACGGGATCGGTGCCTGAACTTGTGATAATAGAAGCGCTGTAATCGATAAGTGTCTTAACTGTATTGTCAACCGGCATTTCGTTTGCCTTTACATTTATAGTAATATAGTCGGGAGCAGCTGAATCTTTACAATTATTTACAAGCCACTCATTTGCGGAGTTCTCATCGCCGAACTCTGCGCTTATCTTATTGCCGCTTGTATCAGTACCCTCAACTACAAACAACTCTGTTACCATATCGGAACCGTCAGAAGTATAGCTGAGTGTTCTGCCTGCGCCGCTTCCGAAGTAATATACTGAACCGTCGTCAGTAGTAAGTGTTTCGGAGAAATTACGTGATACTCTTCTCCACCAGCCGTAACCTTCATAATCGTAATCAGTCTTACCGGCTGATGAATCGGTTACACCTGCTTTTTTATAATGAACGATTGCTGAAACCTGCTTTGTATAAACAGTGTACCACTCTGAGCAGAACTGTGCGAATGTATCGATATCGCCTTTACCCCAATTGCTATCCTCAAAGAGGAATGTCATTTCGTCGTGTGAACCGTTCATGATAGCACCGGAGTTATAGTGTCTGTGTCTTGCGTTATCTACCCACTTATAACCTGAGGATACTTCCTGTACAAGTCTTGCGTCACGAAGCATAGGCTGATTAAGTGTGATATAAACGTCAGTACCGTTACCTGCACCGTTTTCGTTCGGAACCGGTATATCGAAAATCTCCCATGACTGTGCTGTTGCACCGTCAAGACCTTCGTTTTTACGCAAAGCGCCCTTACGGGTAATGATAGCATTTATGTAATTCAGCTTTCTGTTGCTTGAGAACTGTATCTCACTTACGAACCAACCGTTGCCCTCATATTCCATAGTACCTGTCGGACCGTCGCTGCCCCATTCACCGGAGAACTTTTCACTTCCGAAGTTAGGATCGTATGACAGTTTGTTAACAGAAGCCGATCCACCGAACGGATATACTACACCTTCATCACTTGGAGAAGGAATATTCTCTTCAACATAGTTACCCCATGTATAGATATAAGGCTCATTGTAGAACGCAGCCGATGTTCTTACATGAATACGAAGATAACGTGTATCGCCTGTTGCGGAATACAGAATGTTACCTGTAAATGTATTTGGTTTTGCCTGATGGGAAGGATCATACTCAAACTCCTTGTTAAGCTTGTATGCGTCGCCCTTTCCATATTTACAAAATGCGGATATATCTACAACTGCACCCGTGTTCTTTACCTCAAGATAGGTATCAGTTGCATTTGCCTTGAGGTCTGCTACCGTTGCAGCCGGTATCATCTCAGGTGTTGAGCTGGTACCCGTTATATACACATTTGCTCCATGTGCTATAACATCATCTTTAAATACAAACAGAGCCTCACCCCCCGTATCTCCGCCGGAGTTACCCGGTATCTGATCGGGGTTCTTTGCATAGTACGATTCGGCAAAAGCGATTGCACTCTTTGCCTGGATATATGACTCTCTCTGGCTGATTGACGTCTGAGTTGTAGTGATATTCAGAGTCGCCATTGATACCAGTATAGCAGTCAGCAGTGCAAGTATGATACATATTGCCATTGCTGTTGAGAGAGCAATACCGCGCTTAGAGTTCTTTTGTCGAACGTAACTGTGGTAAGCTTTCATTGCTATCACCCTTTCTAAAAAATACTTAATAAATAATCCCCGTTTTCCGCCTGTTGAACGGTCAAAAAACGCACTACCGCATACGGGTAGTAATATACATATAAATTATATAACACAATAACAAAAATTCCAATAGTTTTTAGAAATGTTTTCAAAAAAATTTTCGTCTATCTTTTGTGCATTTCTGCCAATATACCAAGCCTTAAATACACGATTTATAAAAACTGTGTAGAATTATTTGGTATTATTAACAAAATTATGCGATAGTTTTGTGAAGTTATAATTCATTCCCTTTTCATAAAATTCCGCATTAATGCTAAATTATATGTTTTTTTCGTATTTTTTGTATCAATCTTTCCCTATCAGCTTTTTCAAAAACATATTTCCAACCTTCCGAAACTCAAGTTCAAGGTCTTGAGGGGCTTTTCCGTAGTTATTTCTTATTCCGTTTTTGTTTACCGAACAAATCAAATAATCTCCCGAAAGCGCTAACTCCGATGTATAATACTTTGCACTCTTGCTGTTCTCCTCATAACAGAAATACAGCCTTCTGCACAACAGTACCTCCTCCGGCTGAGGCATATCCACTATTACAAGGTATAGTTTTTTCTTCACCTCATCGTCCTCACGGTAGCTTAAATGCTTTGCCGTAACCTCAAAGTCCTTTTCATTATATATAGTACTCTCAGGCGGTGCAAAAAGCGTAATTATATCCGAAAAGAATTTCCCGTTTTTTTCAAGAATTGAATAAAGAAAATCCTCTTTTCCGGCATAAAACGAATTTGGAAGTATTTTCTGTTCAAGGCTGTACCTGAACAAGTTATTATCCTGCATACTTTACCCTCTTTCCTCTATGATTTCAAAAAGCGTGCGTATTCTTTCTATATCTCCCTTGAGATAAAGATACCCGAAAAGCGCCTCCAGACCGGTAGCAGAATGATAATCGCTTTTCTTAGCATTTTTCGGTACGGTCATTGCGTGGGCGTTTTTGCCTCTTCTATATGCGGAAAGCTCCTCTTCGTCAAGCACTTCAAGCAGGTTTTTTGCCGCCTCTGCCTGTGCCTTACAGTTTACAACCGATATTTTCTCCGAATTGAGCGCTCCGACCGGGCGATTCGCCTCACACACAAGCTTTTCTCTTACAAGAAGATCATACACCCCGTCTCCAATAAAAGCAAGCGTAAGCGGACTCACCTCATGGAGGTCTATATTTCTGTCAAGCAATCGCATAACGCTCCCCCGTTAATCTACAAACTCAAACTCAAAATCATAAATCGACACCGTGTCGCCTTCTTCTATTCCGGCGTCATAAAGTGCGTCTATAACTCCTGCGTTGATTAGAACTCTCTGGAAATACTGGAGTGATTCGTAATCGTCAAAGTTTACGGAATTCATAATTCTGATAAGCCATTCGCCCTCAACAAAATATACTCCGTCATGGTTTGTAATCTTCACTTCGTTACGTTTACTCTTATCAACCTCTACTATCGGCATTGGCTCTGCCTCATACCTTGTTATCGGCGGAAGTTTTGAGAGTTCCTCACGAATACATGACAGCAACGGATCTACGTCATAGCGAATAGCCGCCATTATCGGGAAGAACTTATATCCCTGATCCTCAACGAATTTTCTGAAATCCTCTATCTGTTCGTCTGTTGCAAGGTCGCACTTGTTGCCCGCAACTACCATCGGACGGTTAGCAAGTTCGGGATTAAACTTTCTGAGTTCTTCGTTTATAGTACGGAAATCCTCCTTCGGATCTCTGCCCTCACTGCCCGCGATATCAACAATATGAACCAGCATACGGCACCTTTCAACATGACGCAGGAACTGATGTCCCAGTCCAACGCCCTCCCAAGCTCCTTCGATAAGTCCGGGAATATCCGCCATAACGCACGACTCTCCCTCTCCGAACCTCACAACGCCAAGAACAGGTGTAATTGTTGTAAAATGGTAATTCGCAATAACAGGCTTTGCTTCGCTGACAACAGATACAAGCGTACTTTTTCCGACATTCGGGAATCCCACAAGTCCAACATCCGCAAGAAGTTTTAATTCAAGCTGTACGTCAAACTCCTCTCCGGGCATACCGGGTTTTGCGAAACGCGGGGTTTGACGGGTAGGCGTTGCAAAATGTATATTTCCCCAACCGCCTTTGCCGCCTTTTGCAACAACCGTCGGATCGTCTGATGATATATCCGCAAGTATTCTGCCGGTTTCGGCGTCCTTGATAACAGTTCCTCTTGGCACTTTTATTACAAGGTCCTCAGCTTTTTTACCGTTGCACCTGCCGCCCCTGCCGTTTTCGCCTTTTGGTGCGGCATACTTTCTTTTGTAGCGGAAATCCGCAAGCGTACTGAGGTTATCGTCTGCTTTAAAAACTATATTTCCGCCTCTTCCGCCGTCGCCGCCGTCCGGACCGCCCGACGCAACATATTTTTCACGGTGAAACGATACGCTTCCGTCACCGCCGTCTCCTGCTTTAATTTTTATTTTCGCAATATCTACAAACATCTGTTACTTTCCTTTCTTTTCGCCAATCCGGCCAAACTCTTATATGCTCAAAAGCACTTTCGATTTTCTATTTTACAACGCTCTTAAAAACCACATTTATTTATTAAACCTATAACCGCACTTTGTACAGTAGCCATTCGATGAATGTTCCTTGCATATCGGGCAATAATCCGTTCGTTCCACACTTTTATGTTGTGTAAACGTATTAAGGTCTGCGGATTTTATCGTTATAGTATTTTCAGGCATATTCTGTGTAGTTCCGCTTTTGATATCTGTGCTTGTAGTATTTATCTTTTTGGGATCAATTACACCCAATAAGAAACATACAATTCCGACAACGACCAGAATAAAGCTTTTTTCTGACGCACCGCCCGCAAACAGAATTATTCCCGTAACAATAAGTATAGGTTTGTTTAAAGAACTGTTTTTTGACTTCATAAATATACCTTCTTTCTATAAAATATATGTATTTATATACACCACAAAAGTGTAACTTCTCCGAATTACATAATTATTCACTGCATATATTCAAGCAATATCTCTTTTTCTCTCAGCCGCTTGAAACGGTCTTTTAAACACTCTTAACTTTATTATACATTATATTCCATATATCGTCCATATTAACATTCTGATTTCATATACCATTCTATAAATTCAAGATGAATCTTTTCGGCATTCTCAATTATTATTCCACAATTATAATTTATCTCATTATAACACACTTCCGCCCCGCACTGCTACCCCGCATAACTGTTTTTTGTCATTTACGATAATAGATATTACCTGGATACGACTGATAATTTGTACCGATTCTTGTTGACGAAAACGCCATTTTCTCAATTTCGATATTTGGAGCAATCGTTTCTATTTCCGAAACAAAAGCCTCCCATTCAGACATACTGCATTTTTTCAAATTATATAGCGTCAGACGCTCTGAAACGGTGTTAAGTTGCAACTGCCATGTAACAGAAATATCCGCCGTACTGTCTTCGCTGCGAAAAAGTCTAATCGACCTTATCTCATCAAACAACGCAAAAACTCCCGTACCGTAACCGTAGACACAATATTCTCCTACCCTTACTTTACCGTCAAAAAACGACCTGCTTCTCTCGAAATCCGTTTCTATCATATCTTCCGAAATACGCATTTTGCAAACCTTCAGTCTTTTTTCAAACCTGATTCTTGCAGTGCCGTAAAAACTAAACGAAACAAAAGGAATTCCCACACAGTTTGTAGCAATACTCATAACTAACGCCAATGCCTTTTCCATCTCATCACCAAGACTTGACATAGCAATATTGAATATTACCCCAACCAATATAAGCATAAACGACACAATAATCGGAAAAACAAAGTTTGGGATACAATATTTTCTAACATTTTTCATAGACATTATCTCCGAATAATCAGTACAATCTACAAGCGGCGTAGGCTTCAGAATGTTTTCCAAACAAAAAGGAGCGACTTTTACATCGCTCCATAATAATTATGCTCTGCGTATCAAACTCCGCTTATGCCTGCGGATAAACCGATACCTTCTTGCGGTCACGGCCTAAACGCTCAAAACGTACTACACCGTCTGCCTTAGCGAACAATGTATCGTCGGAGCCACGGCCTACATTCTCGCCCGGGTGAATGTGTGTTCCACGCTGCTTTACAAGAATGTTTCCTGCAAGTACAAACTGACCGTCTGCACGCTTAACGCCAAGACGCTTTGACTCTGAGTCACGGCCGTTCTTTGTAGAACCCATACCTTTTTTATGAGCAAAAAGCTGAATATTAACCTGTAACATTACTTACACCTCCGTATATTTAACGATAATAAACTTACTGTACTGCTCCTCCAAATTGAGCATATGCAGCTTAAGCCCCAGCAGAATATCTCTGCAAGCCGCTGCGTTCTTCGACAAAATCCTTAGCACTGCATCTCCGCTGTCAACCTCAACCTCCGCATCAATATGCAAGACATCGGTAATGGTATTGATAACCAGATAAACAGCAGAACTCACTGCCGCACAAACAATATCCTCACCCTCATCAGCATAGCCGCTGTGACCGTGAACGTGAAACCCCAAAAGATCTCCGTTTTTGTTTGTGTAGAAATTCATCTCAGTCATTACTTGGAAACGCTTGTGATCTCAACCTTAGTATAGGGCTGTCTGTGTCCCATTTTTCTCTTTTCGCCCTTCTTTGGCTTGTAAGTAGAAACTGTGATCTTCTTACCCTTACCGTTCTTGAGAACCTTACCTGTTACGGTTGCACCGTCAACATACGGATTACCTGCGAGGAACTCGCCCTCTGTTGCGAATGCTACTACCTTAAAGTCAACTGTTGCATTGTCCTCAGCGTTGAGCTTCTCAACGAAAATAACACTGCCTTCTTCAACCTTGTACTGCTTTCCGCCTGTTTCAATAATTGCGTACATTTTGCAGACACCTGCACTTTCTTTTAAG
>ONAH01000176.1 GCA_900315715.1 uncultured Eubacteriales bacterium | reverse complement strand
GTTTTTTGTACGATTATACTGCATATGGCGATACAAAGTGCGGCCTTGACAGTACTCCGGGATATAAAAAATACTATGAAAACTATCTGTGTCACGAAAGATGTATAGAGGAAAACGGGAAAGCTGATTTTCGTGAAGAGAAACGTCTTGTTTTCAAAAAGACCTTGAGCAACGATAAAACAGAATATGTTTACATACGAATTATTCCAGTAAGAAACAGAGAAACGGTAGGATACAGATCGGAACTGATCGTCACAACGGAAGAGGAACGAACCGGTTTAGCCAACTGTCTGGAAAGTCTTCTTCATAAAAAGGGTATTGGAGATCTGATTACGGTTAACGAAATAGTGCCCGACATTGACAGTATAGGTAGATCAATGCAAATCGAAGAAGTTATTGAGATTGCTGCTACACAGAATGACATATATTAAGGTTGATTGCAGAAGTTGTAGGCAGTAATATTAGCAAAGCACTCCGCCCCCTAAAAAATTATATATTTATGAGTAGTATAGTTTATATGTAAACAATTATTGAGGTGTAAAGCTAAGTGATGTGTGAAACGCAAAATGATTGTTCAATAAAACATTTGTTATTAATAGAAGGAGGTAAATTTATATGAGTGGCGAAAAGTATGTATCAACACCACCGGTTAGCAGTACTAAAAGTTCACCTGATTTTGCGATTGCAGCAGCAGCAGGTAAGCTCATAGTCGGAGCAGTAGCAGTAACAGCTGTAGCAGGAGGATTGGCGGTTTACGGAGTATGTAAGGGTGCATCCGCTCTGACGAAATATGGAGTTAAGAAATATAGAGAGTATATAGCCTCTCAAGCAATGGCCGAAAAAGTAATGAGGCAAAACCTCAGAGAAATACTGAATAAAAACGATCAGCAAACACAGCAGCGTAAAAAACTAACAGGATCGGTAAAAAATCAGCTTGGTTCTTACAGTATTCCGATGAGATCCTCAAAGGGTATGACGGAACTTGGTAAATACGTTGGTACTTTTTCAGACAACACAAAACGTAGTCTTAAATCACTTGAAGAAGGCAGTCTTTCAAAGCTTTCCGGCATAGAAAGATTAATACCATCTCAAAAAGAGTGTGACATTGGTTGGATTGCCAAAGAATGCGACCGTATCACAAGAAACTGGGACACACAGAGAGAGCGTATTGTTGAAGACGAATTGCACAACGTAATCCAGAAGATTGACAGCTCTGCAACTGCTATAAAGAACGCTTATGAGGATATGCAGAAAAGAATCGGAAGCGTGAGTGACATATCAGCACAAATAGAGCTAAAAAAGCTATCGGAAACAGCGTTCAGCGACGCAGTAAAGCTTATTGATTTGCTTGCTTCCACTCCGGGTACAACAGCGTTTGAAGCGAAAAATCTTTGTGATCTTACTCAGCAAGTCAATAAAGCTAATCATCTTTATGAAAAAGGTGATTACAGAGGCAGCTTTACGATGTGTACAGACATCATAATGCAGGGCAAGGAAGTTCTTAAAGACGTACTTATCAAACACCAGCGTTCTGAAATCAAGCGTGAAAAGTTAACTTGTGAGATTGCCGAAGTGATAGAGTCAATTAAATCGCTTGATAAAATAAAGCTTACACACAAAGGTAATGAGTATCTGGAATCGCTTATTTACTACTGTCCGAAAGGTTTTGAAGACCTTCAAAAAGATGCAACAGAGCTTATGTGCTCCATGCATGATGATATGACAGACTTTGAGCTTCATGAGGCTGAGCTCAAGCTTGCAAATCTCAAAACCAACTTTAAGTCGATTTACAGATATTCATGGGAGAAAGCCATCGGATCCTACAAAACTTTCGACTGTTCGCAAAGAATCGCAAGAGAGTTTTATAAGCAAGGCTATGAACCTGAAGACTACAAATATGAATGTGACATAGAGGGAGAAAAGCTTCACATTAACTTTATTAACCGAAAGGCAGGAAACGACAGGGTAACACTTGTATTGAATATAGGAAGCACGAGTGCACAAGCTCATCTTCATCAGTATGGCAGTGCATCGAGAAAACTTCCCGATCCGGCAATTCAAAAGCTGCTTGGGGAAATAACAAAAAAAGAGATCGAAACGGAAATGGGAGTTCGTGCAACAATCCAGAGTAAGCATGAAGGCGGATATTCTACGACAGTAGAAGCAGCAGACCTTAATAAGCAGCAGGCAAAAACACAAGTCTATCCATATCGAAAGCCGTAACGGTGTGAACCTACAAGACTATATACCGGCAGTATCACATAGGTGCTGTCGGTAAAAAAACAAAAAAGGAAGTGTAAATATGAATAGTATATTTGATATATTATCCGGAAACACGAGCATAAATTCAATTTTAATCTACGGATCGACAGATACCTTGACCTGCAGTTCAGACGGGATTAACAGGTTTTTCTATAAATATCTTCACGACTTGTTGATTGCAAAAGGTTTTCAAAACGTGGTTTTCTATGATTGCAGTAATGCGAATGGTAAATTTGTCTTGGATGAAGATTCGGCTTATTGTTCATTTTCGTGTAATAAAAATGCTTATTATTCAAAACATCACAACACACCCGACAACAAACCGATTAATGTTAGTGAGAGTAGAGAACCGGTAAGCTTCGGATTCGGGCATAAGCGCAGTCCGATATCCTCCTCATCGGGAGACTCCGAAAGCAGCGGTAATAACGAACTTGTGTTTCAGGAAAGGATGCTGCAGCCTGAGAGCTTCTACTCAGAGCTCCATGCTTTCATGACATCACGAAGTGTTCGTTCTGCCGTAATTCTAACAAACATTTCCGACATTATTCAAAACAGTGACCGCATGTTTATAAGACGTATATCGGATCAGATCAATTCTACCTTTGAAGTAGTTGACTATGCTTCGGACAATCTTCTTATCTTTTTAGCACCCGATGTTCATAACTCTGAAACATTG
>ONAH01000171.1 GCA_900315715.1 uncultured Eubacteriales bacterium | reverse complement strand
TGTACCCACAGTAAGAGAGTCAGCAAGAATACAATCGTTTCCTGACGATTTTGAATTCATTGGAATAAAAACAAGTCAATTACGGCAGGTAGGCAACGCTGTTCCTCCACTGCTTTCACAAGCTATTGCTAATAAAATAAGAGAAATATTGAAGAAGGGATAGTAATGTACGATCATACAAAACAATACAGATGTACAATCATTAGAGGAAAGTCACAAAAAGAAATGGATGACTTTCTTCCGGTCTATGCCAAAGTTATTGATGAAATATGTCCTTGCTCTGTTGATGATTTTGAAGTATTATTTAATAATGCTTTTAAAAAATACTTACCAGAGTCTGATAGAATAAAGAAAACAATGGATAATCATAGAACTGAAATATCAGGAAAACTTTTTGGAATGTATTATCATGCTGAAGATGGAAAAGTATATATATCTGAAAGAACTCAAAAGTTCTTACAAGATTTTGATCAGCCAGCTTTTTTTAAGGATATATGTTACAAAATGCAATTTCCTAATGGCTCTCAAAAAGTTGGAACTACTGTACAACAAAGAGTAAATGATAAAATATGTATTAGACCTTATGCGTTTTTATTAAAGTTACTATTAATTGCCCGAAAGGCTAATATTGATATCACGAAGCGAGAAGTTGGCTACTATGTTCTTAATTCGTTAGATGTATTACAAGGTAAAGCAAGCCCATACGAGGTTATTGAACAGATTGAAAAAGACAAAAAAAACAATATTGAAAGAACAATCCACACGGCAGGTAAAGCAAGTTCGTATAATTGGCAACACATTAACGAACAGATGAATTATCTTGAATTGGCAAATCTAATTAGGATTACTGATGATAAAAGAGTAATATTAAATACAAATGAACTTGAAACCATTGAATTATTTGCTAAAAAATATGATCAAAAGCCCGATTTCAATGTTTATTCATACAATTTAGGCACAATAGATGGAAGAAAAGATTTTCAGTTTGATTGGGATTACTACTTTTCTAAAATATCTGATATTGCTAAAAACTTCACTACGCCTGCTGTTGCCTTGACCTTTGATGAAGATAGAACAGACGATAAAACAACTAACCGACCAAATAATACGCAAAATTTAACTGCTCTTGGAGATGAGGGTGAAAGTGTAGTATATGAGTATGAAAAGAGTAGAGTTAGTGCTTTCAACAAAAGACTTGTTAATAAGGTATTAGCATTGGGAAAAACTAAAGGCTTGGGCTACGATATACAATCCGTTATAGCTGAACCTGGAGATTTTGCGGAGTTTGTTAAATATATTGAAGTTAAATCTACAAAGAGGTATACTTGTCCTAATGTTAATGATAGCTTGTGGTTGGATACACTTAATATGACACGAAATGAGTGGGTTGCCGCACAACAACACGGAAAGTTTTATTATATATATAGGGTATATTTTACAAGAAATGGAATTTATATCTTTGTTATTGCAAATGTTGCAGACAAAATCAATAATGGGCTTATGATGTCTGTTCCTATAACCTATCGAATTGATTTTAGTAATACATCTGTCGATAATGTTATTAATATAAATATATAAGTTAAGGAGTTATTGTGATGTATAGAGTAGTATCACTTTTTTCTGGATGTGGTGGTGCAGATCAAGGTGTAGTCGGTAATTTTGTTTTTAACGGTAAGAAATATGAAGCTAATCCATTCAGTATTATATATGCTTTAGATATAGACCAAAAAGCACTCAATACACATAAGCTGAATTTTCATTGTGAACAAGTTGTTTGTGATGATATTTGCAATATTCAAAGTGAAAGTGTACCGAATCACGATGTTCTTATTGGTGGATTTCCGTGCCAATCTTTTAGCACAGTAAATCCCACTAAGAATCCATTTGATGATAGAGCAAACTTATACAAGCAAATGGTTAGAATCGCTGCAGAAAAAAAGCCAAAAGTTTTTATTGCTGAAAATGTTAAAGGACTATTGACACTCCATAAAGGAAAGATTATTGCAAAGATTATCGATGAGTTTGATAAAGCTGGATATACTGTGAAAAAAAAGTTAATTAGATGTGCTGACTATGGAGTACCCCAAAAAAGAGAAAGAGTAATTATTGTCGGTATTCGTAAAGACATTGTAAAAGAGTATGAATTCCCGCCTATTACTAACGAAAATAATTGGGTACCTTTATCTGTTGCTGTTCCTCAATTAGCAATAGAAGATCAGAAATACTATTTTTCGGAACGAGCTGTGCAGGGAATGAAAAATGCCAAAAACAATATGAAGCGAGGACTTGCTCAAAACTTAAACGAACCATGTCTTACAGTTACAAGTCACTTAGCAAAGGTTAGTTTGAATTCAAGAGATCCTGTCTTACTTGTCGATGCAGAAAAAGAATTATATAGACGCTTTACTCCAAGAGAAGCAGCAAGAATTCAGTCATTTCCTGACACATTTCAGTTTGCAGGATCTGAAACCGATGCATACAGACAAATAGGAAATGCTATTCCGCCTGTTATGTTTTGGTACATTTCAAGAAGCATTATTCCCTTATTAGAAGAATAAAAAAATAATAAATCAAAAAAATAAAAAGCATTATATTGAAAGTCAAAACTAAAAATTTTGGACTTTCAATTTTTTTATTCCACAAATACGCAAAAGTACAGATCGGAAAAAATGGAGGTCGCAAGCGTAGAATCCATATATCAAAATGATATATAAATTCGCTTGGTGGTGAAGTTTTCCCACACCTCATTTTGCATTATGCAAAATATAAAATCGCTGTCGCTCACCTTTCGGAAGTTCCGATTTTGAAAAATCGCAACTTCCGAAAAAATCAGTCGGGCAAATTTTTTAAATCAGCCCAACTTAAAAATTACTGATTGTTATTTATGTAAAAAATGAGCAAGGCAAAAAAACTGTCTTGCTCATTGTGCTATATGCTTACTGATCCTTAAACGTTCGTTCTATGACATAAAAATCGCCTGTGCTTTCATCATATCTCGATACTCTCAATAGCTTTTTTGATGGAGTTAATACTGAAACTTCAAGATGTCTTTCTGTATCCATTGAATTTGATACTATTCCCAAAAACACTTTGCAACCTTTTTCAAACTCACGAAAAAGTTTTAATATTTCTTTGTGTTCCATTTCTGTAAGTTGTCTCTCAAAACAGTTAATGTTACATAGCATAGCGACCACTCTGTCTATTTCTGTCAAATCGGCTTTTAGATATTCACTCTGCGTAATAACCACAATCGGAGAACGCCAATTTTGCACCTGTATATCTGATGTAACTTCAATTTTCACTTCTTACTGTCCTTTCCTGTTGCCTGAAAGAGAATTGCAAGCTGTTCAGCCTGTTTTGTCTGCATATCATCAATTTTAAGTTGCATTTCGTCTATTTTGCGTTGATATTTGCCTGCTGTA
>ONAH01000079.1 GCA_900315715.1 uncultured Eubacteriales bacterium | reverse complement strand
TTAATACTTGTATTTTTTTGTCGGAAAGCATATGATTCCCTATTTATAACTATAACTGCTTATTTCGCTTTAGCCGTGGATAGCGATAAACAGGGTACAGTGATAAGTATATCTGCGGATAAATTTACTTTTACTTTCGTCACAATAGAGTAAATAATGTGTATCGTTCTGCGTATAATAAATATGTACGAAACGACAGGACGGAGGTATTATTTACAATGAACGAAAAAGATGCTTGGGAAAACTTTGTCAGCAGCGGAAGTGTGAGCGATTATCTTCGGTATGCATCGATAAAGGAACAGTCGGAATTGACCACGGAGGCAAACAATGAATTTCAGCACAGACGGACTGGTGATAAGAGAACAGAGGATAAAAGAGGGCGACAAGGTAATAACAATTCTTACCAGGGATAAGGGTGTTATACGCTCATTTGTTAACGGTGCAAATAATATCAAAAGCCCCAAAACTACGGCGACGGGGCTTATTACATATTCTCAGTTCGATGTATATTTAAATTCAAAGGGCAACTATATAATAGATGACGCACATGCAAAAGAAGTTTTTATGCCGCTTCGTCAGAGTATAGATAAAATGGCGCTTTCTCAGTATTTTTGTGAACTGTGTGAGCAGTTTGCACCACGTGACACAAACGCAGAAGAAATACTTAGACTTTTACTAAACTCACTTTATCTGCTTGCACATGACAAACGTCCGCCGGAACTTATCAAATGCATATTTGAATTGAGGCTAATGTCAGTATCGGGATATATGCCTGACCTTGTGGGGTGCTGTGTATGTCATTGCTATGAGGACGATAAAATGTATTTTTTGCCTGAGAGCGGTCAGCTTATCTGTAAAAACTGTAAAAAGGAAAACACGGACAGAAGTATTATGACAGGAAAAACTTTGACAAACGTAATGCGGCATTGTGTATATTCAGAGCTTAACAAGCTTTTTTCTTTTACATTATCGGATAAGGCAACAAGGGCACTGGGTTATATTACAGAAAATTACTGTACAATACATCTAGATAAAAATTTGAATACTCTTGATTTTTACAAACAAATAAGAAATTTAAGCGAATAGAAGTGAAACAATGGATAATAATACAGACACTACACAAAGACATTATCATGCGTTAGAGCTTGACAAAATACTGCTTCGTGCAGCAGAGTTAACATGCTGTGAGGACGCAAAAAATGCAATGCTGTCGCTTACACCCTCAAAAAAGCTTGATGTAGTAAATGCACTTTTAAAAGAAACAAGCGACGCACATTCCTTGTCGGGTAGGTTCGGTTCACCGGCGTTTGGAGGACTTACAGATATAACCGACTCACTCAAACGTGCAAAAACAGGTTCTTCGCTGTCGGCATCGGAACTTTTGCAGGTAGCACGGGTTTTGCATGTGATACGTACACTAAAAGACTGGAGAAAAAAAGCTCAGGCAGGTTCATCTGTACTTGATGTGTATTTTGATACGCTCCTGCCCAGCCGCTATGTTGAGGATAAGATAACAACCTCTATAATATCGGAGGACGAAATAGCAGATAATGCGTCCCCCGAACTTGCCGCAATCAGACGAAAAATTAGACTGACATCATCTAAAGCAAGAGAACAGCTTGAGAAAATGATAAGAAGCAGTGTTGTGCAGAAGTATTTGCAGGATAACATTATAACCATAAGAAACGGACGCTTTGTTATTCCTGTAAAAGCGGAGTGCAGAGGAAATGTTCCGGGACTTGTTCATGATACTTCGGGCAGCGGTCAGACAATATTTGTAGAGCCAATGTCGATAGTAGAGGCGAATAATGAAATAAAGGTACTTGAATCAAAAGAACTTGACGAAATAGCAAGAATACTATATCTTCTCTCTGCTGAGGTAGCAGATATTGCAGGCAGTGTAATTAATAGCTATAAAGCAGCGATATCGTTAAATGTGATTTTTGCAAAGTCAGAGCTTGCGTATAAGATGAAAGCTGCTGTTCCGATAATGAATGATAAGGGTGTTATAGAATTAAAGAAAGCACGTCACCCGCTTATTGACACTGAAAAGGTGGTAGCTTCAGATGTATCTCTGGGAGAGAGCTTTGATACACTTATTATCACAGGACCTAATACGGGCGGTAAAACAGTATCTCTGAAGCTTATAGGATTGTTAAGTCTGATGGCGATGTGCGGCTTTATGATACCTGCCGCAGATAACTGCAAGCTCAGTGTATTTGACAGGGTATATGCCGATATAGGCGATGAGCAAAGTATAGAACAGTCGCTGTCAACTTTTTCGGCGCATATAACTAATACAATAGATATTCTGAAAAACTGTACATCAAAATCACTTGTACTGCTTGATGAGCTTGGAGCAGGTACGGATCCGATAGAGGGCGCAGCGCTTGCAATAGCAATACTTGAGGAGTTCAGAGCAAAGGGAGCAAGAGTAGCCTGCACAACACATTATGCAGAATTGAAGGAGTTTGCATTACAGACTGACGGCGTTGAGAACGGAAGCTGTGAGTTTGATGTGGCAACGCTTCGACCTACATATAAACTGCTAATAGGAGTACCGGGACGTTCAAACGCTTTTGCAATATCATTAAGGCTTGGTATGGAACATAAGCTGATTGAACGTGCAGAACAGCTTGTATCAAGTGAGAGTCGTGAGTTTGAGAATGTAGTAACGGCTTTGGAGAGCAGACAACAGGAAATAGAGAAAAAGGCCAAAGAGATAGAGAACGCTCAGCGAAAAGCAGTCAAGGCACAGATGAAAGCTGAACAGGAACTGGAACGTGTAAAGAAAGAATCACAGATTGAGCTTGAAAGGGCAAAACAGCAGGCTCAGGAGATACTTACTAAGACAAGGGCACAGGCACAGGCTCTTATGGAAGAAATGGACGCTGCAAAGAAGAGTGCGGAATCCGGAGAAGCCGATAAAGCGAAACTCAGAAGCAAAATAAAAGAGCTTGAAAAGATAGCAGATCCTGTTACAAAGAAAGTAAACGAAGGCTATATACTCCCACGACCATTGAAGGCGGGCGACGAGGTATTGATATTTGATATAGACAGAAACGCAACAGTAATAGAACCGCCTGACAGTTCAGGAAAGGTGCTTGTGCAGGCAGGAATTATAAAGACACGAGTGAATGTATCAGACCTCAGACTTATTACAACAAAGAAAAAGCAAACTACCTACACAGGTTCAAAACGTGCGGTAAACCGCAGTAACGTTGATGTAAAGGCAGTAACAGAGGTTGACCTCAGAGGAATGACAGCAGTTGAAGCGATAATGGAGCTTGAAAACGCTATTGACTCAGCAATGCTTATGAATATAGGGCGACTTACGATAATTCACGGCAAGGGAACAGGCGTTCTCAGGACAGAGGTGCAAAAGTATTTGAAAAACTGCAAGTATGTCAGAACGTTCAGACTTGGCGTATATGGTGAGGGCGAAGCAGGCGTTACGATAGCCGAACTAAAGTAGGGGAGTGAATACAAATTAAAAGTGCAATTAAGAATTTTTTTAAGGTAATACTGATATTATTGCTTTTGCTTGTGTTAGGCTTGCTTGTCTGCGTGGCACTGATTTTTCAAACAGACAAGATAGACAGGTTTACCGCAGAACCTTCAAACGCTATTGTAAAGACGTTGGCATTCAGTGCGATTAAAGACAATGAAGCATATCTTGATGAGGAAGGGATCAACTCTCTGATTGCTTTTTTGATAAACAACCTAAATGCAAAGGGAAGCTCAAACAGCGATATTAAAATTATAGCCGTTTCTGTGGATTTGAACGGTGACAAACCGTGCAAAGTGTATGCAAAGGTTGAAGTGATGGAAAGAACGATAGAGCTTTCGGCAGATATTTCTGTACATATAAACGATGACAGCATAAAAATTTCTTTTGATAATGCCTATGCAGGAAAGCTGAAAATACCAAGTTATGTTATCAGCAGTTTATTAAGCAGAACAAATCTACAAAACATTAACAATATTTCATTAACCGATATGTCCGTAAACATTCCCTCACATTACAGCCTGGATATAGGAGAGATAGGAACTCTTGTAAATATAGATATAATAGAGTTAAGAATTGATGATGACCACATTTACATTAAGACAAATCCTGTGGTAGGCGATACTATACAGAATATTATTGATATGATCGGCGGAGATACGATAAACGATATTAAGGACATTATAAGCGACTATCTTGGTAAAAACTATGAGTGAGAACAGTAAGATACTTATTGAAGAACTTGAAAATTATGCTCAGTCAGATATGTATCCTTTCCATATGCCCGGACATAAAAGGAATATGCAGTTTTTGCCGTATAAACTGCCATTTAATATTGATATTACGGAGATATACGGTTTTGATGATCTTCACGACGCACACGGAATATTGAAAAATTCCCATGAAAAGGCAAAAAAGGTGTTTAGGTCGCAGTATTCATATATGCTTGTGGGCGGGAGTACATGCGGTATTCTTGCCGCTGTGTCGTGTGTAGCAAATTCGGGTGATGAAATAATAATAGCAAGAAACTGTCATAAATCGGTTTATAATGCTTGTATGCTAAACAATCTTCATATACATTTTGTTTATCCAAAGCAGGATAATGACAGCGGAGTATGTATGTCCGTCGATACAGAAAGTGTAGAGTCTATGATTGAGAAATATCCGTTATCTAAGGCTGTGGTTATTACCTCACCGACGTATGAGGGGGTAATAAGCGATATTAAGAACATTTCTGAAATAGTACATAGATATAACATACCGCTGATAGTGGATAATGCACACGGCGCACATCAGCGTTTTTGCAGATTAAGCAGAAAGGGAGAGCCGATAGAAAACGGTGCAGATGTTGTTATTTCAAGTTTGCACAAGACCTTACCCGCACTTACGCAGACTGCTGTGGCAAATTTGCAGGGGGATTTTGTAAAGCAAGAGGTGTTTGAACAAAAGCTTTCGATATTTGAAACAAGCAGTCCGTCATATGTGCTTATGTCGTCTATGGATGTTTGTTTTGATTTTCTGACACACAGCGAAAAAGCGTTTGATGAATACAGCCTTAGGTTAGAGAGTTTCAGTCAAAAAATGAAAAGCCTTGAAAAACTTAAGGTATTATGTCACGGTGAGGATAGTATAGAAAACCACGGATTTTTTGGGTTTGACATAGGAAAGATAGTAATTGTCACGACACATACAAACATTAGTGGAATAAAGCTGACAGAGATACTCAGAGAAAGATATCATATAGAACTTGAAATGGCATACCCTACATATGCCGTTGCAATGACATCTGTATGCGATAGTGATGAGGGCTTTGACAGACTGGCTTATGCACTGACGGAGATTGACAAGAAGCTTGAGTATAAGAACGCACCTTTATACTTTCCGGATATTCCAAAGCCTGAGAAAGCAGATATTAATACAGACAAAGATACGGTAAGCGACAGGTACATATATGCATATCCGCCGGGAGTACCCATTGTAATACCGGGTGAAGTAATGGATAAAGAAACAAAGAATTATATAGAAAAGCTAAAAAAAGCAGGTGTCAAGGTGTTGCAGTAACCCTTGACATCTGCTTTTTGACAGAAAAAAAGAGCGACCAAATCGCTCTCATTTTCGGGAATCGTATTTTAGAAAGAGGTCAAATCAAATTTAATGATTTGCAGTCTTAGCAATCATCGACTGTGATATTATTGTATCTCATACAAATAAAAATATCAATACCTTTTGTTCATTCGGTACTTTTCGATGTTTATTTGGAGATAAAAAACATTACCCATATCAAAATATAAACATACTGTGTGAAAGTGTATTATCGAAAGAGTTTTTGCTTGTGATAAAACACCGTAAATAATAAAAACTATAATAACGCAATCCGATATTTATATGTACAAAAGAAAAGTGCTGAGTGTATGAAAACATAACCGCTCAGCACAATATATTTACTTGTAAGTTTTTTTAGGAAGTCTTACGATAAAGTGAATAATATCTTCGTCGGTTTCAACGTATGCAACACCTTTGTAGCTTTCAGCGATACGCTGAACCGTAGTTAATCCAAGTCCTTCATGCTTATCTTTGCCGGAGTAGTTATAATCAAAGAAGTGAGAAAGCTTTGTTATATCTCCGAAAAACTTATTTGATACATCAATAACACTTCCGCCGTTGTTACCGTATATTTTTACATGGATACCGTAATCTCTATCTTTTGAGGAACTCACTTCGTCAATCGCATTTTGCAGAAGATTTCCGATAATGCGGTTAATTTCATAAGGTTCGGGAGCAAGTCCTTTTAGGTTGTTAGTAATTTCAAAGTACATATGTATGCCTTTGCTTTCGGCATCGGAACGGTAAGCATACATCATGGCACTGATAGAGGTATCATATACAGGTAGAACCTCATTGACGTACTCTGTTTCGGCAACCATTTTTGCTACGTACTCCTTACATTCAGTGTATTTTTGAGCGTCTATCAGTCCGTTGATAGCATGAACATGGAGATTAAAATCATGTCGTTGTGCCCTAATCATTTTGATAAATGACTCAAGTTCAGCCTGATGTTGTTTTTCCTGTTCGGTAACGTCGGAGAGAATAGAATATTCCACAAGAATTTTGAGCATTGCAAAGCTTACGATGATATATGTAAAAGAGAAGAAAAATTCAAGTCCCAGATAGAACACAGCACGCTCTGTTTCTTGGATAATACCAAGGGACAAATAAATACCCAGTACAATAATAAATGTCAATACAATAAGGGAAAGGAAGATAATAGTTCTGTTGTATCTAACCTTTGCGTCCTCATGATGAAAAAAGTCCTTCACCCACGCACTGTTAAAAAATGATATTTTTTGTATCCACAAAATAAAGAATATAGCAGCTATCAGAAGAAGATACACACCCATATAAATAAGCGTAACTTTAGACGTACCGTCGACTCTTAATCCTATAAAAGTGATGTAGATATAATAGTTGAGCATTATTATGGTACTCATAGTGAATGAAAGCATTTTTTCAAGGGAGTTTCTTCTGTCGAATAGTATTCGAAGCAGCGTCCATACTACCATAAGAGCAAGCAGGGTAATATCAGAAAATCTTCCGCTTGTAAAGTTCCACACGATACTGCTCAGCATGACAAAGCAGATTATCATAAAGAATTCTTTAAATGTAAAACGTGTGTTAAGCCACAGTACAAGACACATTATCATACCAACAGTAAAGCCGAAAATAAGCGATACTGCAAATTGCAGCACATTGCCACCGCCTTTCAGAAACTAAAACCGATAACCGTTATTCGGCTATCGGTCTTGTTAAAATATTATTTCTTTTTATTTTCAACAGTAACTTTTTTCTCTTCTTCAAGGAGTGCCGTACAATGAGGGCATCTTGTAGCCTTAATAGAGATTTCGCTGAAGCAGAACGGACACTCTTTTGTTGTAACCTCAACTTTTTCTTCAACAGGTTTTTTGCCGATAGAAGTAAGCTTATTAACAGCTTTAACAAGAGCAAAAATAATTATTGCCATGATAAAGAAGTTAATGATAGCTGAAATGAAGTTACCGAAGTTAAACGGACCAACATTAAGAGCTGCTGTCATTTCATCAATAGATGTTTTGCCTGTCGCCTTACCGATAATGAACTGTATCAGAGGAGTGATAACATCATCACAAAGTGATGTAACGATACCGCTGAACGCACCGCCGATGATAACACCGACTGCAAGGTCCATAACGTTACCTCTTGATACAAATTCCTTGAATTCAGTCATAAGACTCTTTTTTTCTGCCATAAGGGATACCCTCTTTCATAAATAATTAATGCAAATACATTATACAATTTTATGGAGAAGGTTTCAATAGTTTTTTGAAATATTATATCCTAAAAAGAGAAATTTTGTAGAAAAACGACAAAATACAGTGACTATTTTTTATTGCCGTTCCCTTTGATCTTATCCCAGTAAGACTTGAAAGCCTGTTCGTTTTTATTCTGTCCGAATTCGTAATATACGGCGTCTTTTAGAATATCGGGAAGATATTGTTGTTCTACCCATGAATTAGGGTAGTCATGCGGATACTTGTAGAACTGACCCTTATTCGGGTTATCTTCTCCGTCAAAATGTTTGTTTTGGAGATGTCTTGGAATAGAACCTATTTTACCGCTTTGAATATCGGCGGAAGCTCTAGCAATACCGTTATAAGCGGAGTTTGACTTTGGAGCGTTAGCAACCATTACAACAGCGTCTGCAAGCGGTATTCTGGCTTCCGGAAGACCGACAGCGTTTGCGATATCCACGCATGATTTAACAATCGGGATAAGCTGAGGATAAGCAAGACCGACATCTTCGCATACACAAACCATAAGACGTCTGCACGCAGAAGGCAGATCGCCTGCTTCAAGCAACCTTGCAAGATAATAGAGAGCAGCATCGGGATCGGATCCACGCATAGACTTTTGATATCCCGATACTATATCGTAATGTGAATCGCCGTCACGGTCATATCTTACAGCACTTTTCTGAGTAAGTTCCTTTGCAGCTTCAAGAGTAATAATCTCATGGCTGTCCTGTTTTACGGAGGTAAGTGCAGTAAGTTCTACTGCATTCATAGCCTTACGAACATCTCCTCCGCAGGCTGTTGCTATGTATTGAGTCACGCCGTCCTCTATTTCAAAGGTAGTGTTTCTCTGCTGAGCGGCAAGCTCAAAACCGCGAATAACCGCTTTTTCAACCTCATCGGGAGCAACTGTCTTAAACTCAAAAACTGTGCTTCTGCTGAGGATAGCGTTATATACATAGAAGTACGGATTTTCGGTAGTAGAAGCAATTAGTGTTATACTGCCGTTCTCAATAAACTCCAGGAGAGTTTGCTGTTGTTTCTTGTTAAAATACTGTATCTCATCTAAATACAGCAAGATACCGTTCATTCCTGCGAAAGTGTCAAGCTGTGCAACTATATCCTTTATATCCTGTGTAGAGGCTGTTGTAGCGTTTAGTTTTCGCAGAGTTTTGTTAGTTTGAGCGGCAATAATTGAGGCAAGGGTAGTTTTGCCAATACCTGAGGGACCGTAGAATACCATGTTTGGAATTTCGCCTGATTCGATGATACGTCTGAGTGGTTTTCCCTCACCAAGAAGATGTTTTTGTCCGACAACCTCATCAAGAGATTTAGGTCTGATTTTATCAGCTAATGGTGGCATAGTTTCACCTCTGTTTTGAGCCGTTTAATCGAAATTGCTCTCATCGTAACCTAAGGAACGAAGTATGCCTTCACGGTTTCTCCAGTCCTCCTTGACTTTTACCCAAAGGGTAAGGTTTATCTTGCAGTCAAAGAAGTTTTCCATATCCTGCCTTGCGTATGTACCGATTTTTTTAAGCATCGAACCGCCTTTTCCAATGATAATACCCTTATGGTTTGCACGTTCGCAATAAATGGTAGCGTCTATGTCTGTGATACCGCCCTCACTTCTCTGCTTAAATCGTTCGATAACGACAGCCGTACCGTGAGGTATTTCCTTATCGGTCAGACGGAGGATTTTCTCACGAATGATTTCTCCTGCAAGGACTCTTTCGGGCTGATCGGTAAGAGTATCAGCATCAAACATATGCTCACCCTCTTCTGCTTGTTTTGAGAGAGCGTCGATAAGTTCGTTAATACCGCTGCCTGTCTGTGCGGATACAGGCACAATGTCATCAAAGCTATATTCGTTGCTATATGCGGCGATAGTGGTAATAACGTCGCTTTTTTCTTTTAACCTGTCGATTTTATTAAGTGCAAGAACAGAGGGAATACCCATGCTGTCAAATCTCTGCATAAGCATTTTTTCGGTATCGCCAGGTTCTCTGTCACATTCCGCAACAAGCAGGCAGGCATCTACTCCTGCAACAGATTCGTTAATTGAGCGAACCATATATTTTCCCAAACTGTTTTTAGGTTTATGAAGTCCGGGCGTATCTATAAACACAAGCTGTATATCGTCTTTAGTATATACACCCATAATTCGTGTGCGTGTTGTCTGCGGCTTAGACGAAACAATGGTAATTTTCTGTCCAAGTATTCTGTTCAAAATAGATGATTTACCTACGTTTGGTCTGCCAACAATAGCAATAAACGCTGTTTTCTGCATATTTGTACCTCATTATAGTTATTTTTTGAAATTTCAAACCGCTGTCACAGCTTAAACAGACTAAAAGCTATGAGATTTGAACTAATAAAATACAGCCCGCTAAAAAATGCGGGCCGATATTTTGTTGTTAAAAGAATTAGTTATCGTCAATTACATACGAAGAAGAAGCGGGAAGTCCAAGTTGTTCCATAACAAGTTCTTCCTTTTCTCTCATATGTACTCTATCAAGACCTGTTTCGTGATCATATCCCAGAAGGTGGAGTACAGAATGTGCGGTAAGGTAGCCAACCTCTCTTTGAAGGCTGTGTCCGTAAAGTTCAGCCTGGTCAACTGCTTTTTCCATCGAAATAACTACATCGCCTAGCATCTTTGCACCTGTTGTTGGATCAACGTCGTATTTGCCGTTTTCACCTAAAGGGAACGACAGTACATCGGTTGCCGAATCGATATTTCTGTACTGGAGATTAAGCTTGTGTATTTCCTCGTTGTCAACAAATGTTACGCTTATCTCGGCAGATCCCTCAAACTGCTCAAGCTTTAGTACTGCATTGCAGCAGCGGCGAACCAGCATACGCATACCTGTCGGGATTTTTACTTTTTTCTGTTTGTTGGTTGTTACAACCCTAATTTTATCAGTCATTTGTTATGCCTTGCCTCCTCTATTTTAGCATACGCTTTAATTATATCCTGCACAAGTTTATGTCTTACTACGTCTTTTTCACTGAAAGTCACCTGTGCAATATCGTCTATATTTCTAAGAACCTTAATACATTCCTTTAGTCCGCTGCGGCTGCCGTTCGGAAGATCAATCTGAGTAATATCGCCTGTAATAACCATTTTTGAGTTAAACCCAAGCCTTGTCAGAAACATCTTCATCTGTTCGCCGGTTGTATTTTGTGCTTCGTCAAGGATAATAAAGCTGTCGTCAAGCGTTCGGCCTCTCATGTAAGCAAGAGGTGCAACTTCTATGTTGCCGCGCTCCACGTATCTTTGATAAGTTTCAGCGCCAAGCATATCGAAAAGAGCGTCATAAAGCGGGCGGAGGTAAGGATCGACCTTGCTTTGCAGATCTCCGGGAAGAAATCCAAGCTTTTCTCCGGCTTCTACCGCAGGACGGGTAAGGATAATCCTGTTTATCTCGTGCGCCCTGAACGCCGTAACAGCCATAGCGACAGCAAGATAAGTTTTGCCGGTGCCGGCAGGTCCCACCCCGATAGTGATAGTATTGTTCTTGATAGCGTCGCAGTATTTTTTCTGTCCGATAGTTTTGGGTTTAATCGGCTTCCCCTTAGCCGTAACACAAATGCAGTCGCCGGTAAGCTGTGATAGATTGGTTTCGCCTCCCTCATTTACAAGGGAAATACAGTAGCGTACATTTTGTTCGTTGAGAGTTTCACCTTTATTAATGAGGTTAAGCAGACTCTCTATCGCACGACAGGCAAGGGACACTTTTTCTGCGTCACCGCATACTTTAAGTTCCGAACCCCGCACGATAACACGAACACCGTATTCGTTTTCGATAAGCTTGATGTTTTCATCGAAGCTTCCAAAAAGCATAACGGCTTGTTCCATACGCTCTATATTGATTATTTGTTCCGTCAACCTTGTCACCGACCTTTATTTTATGAATGGAATGATCCGATATATATATTATCGGAGGTTCGTAAGATATTATAACACAAATTTTTGAAAATGTCATTAAAAAAACAATAAATTTATTAATCTTTTTGAAATTTTATAAAAATTAACCAAACGCCAAAACCGCCATTCGGGAAAATATACGGTTTTTTAGAGCAAGTTTTGTGAAAACTAACAAATAATAAATCGTAATTAAAAAAACAGTTTGTCACAATTTAAACCCGTTGAAGATAAAATTCGTCAAAATAACCTATGACAGAGCAACTTGTACAAAGCAGGAAGTTTAGGTTTTACCTAATTGCACAAAAAAATTATCTGATGAATTTGTAAAAATCAAAAATAACTATTGACAAACGACTTGAAGCAGTGTATAATGTCATCTGTAAAGTAAAAACCTTTACAGCGTAGGGCGGTGAACTTGTGGAAAAAAATATGAGAATAGCATATCTCTATGATTTCTATGGGGAGATCCTTTCTGAAAAGCAGCAGCTTGTTTTTGAGATGTACTATAACGATGACTGTTCGCTTGGAGAGATCGGAGAGCAGATCGGTATCAGTCGTCAGGGAGTACGTGACTGCGTCAAGAGATGTGAAACCGCACTTTCTCAGATGGAGAGTAAGCTTGGACTTGCGGCAAAATTTGAGGAAATGACAGAAGATATAGACAGAATAAAACAATCGGCCGTTATCGCATTTGAAAAATTAGCGGATAAAGACGGCTGTGAGGATATACGGCAGAGTATGGATGATATTATTAAGACTGCCGAAGTGCTTAAAAACAAATTCTGACAATAAGGAGTGTATGCAGTGGCATTTGAGGGACTTTCCGAAAAGCTGACTAATGCTTTCAAAAAGCTTAAAAATAAGGGTAAGCTCACCGAGAGTGATGTAAAAGAGGCAATGCGTGAAGTTCGTATGGCTCTGCTTGAGGCTGATGTAAACTATAAGGTAGCCAAGGATTTTACAAATAAGGTAACGGAACGTGCCGTAGGTTCCGATGTAATGGAGAGCCTTACTCCTGCACAGATGGTAATTAAGATAGTAAACGAGGAACTCACCCAGCTTATGGGCGGAGAAGAGGTAAGGTTGAATTTTCCAAGTAAGCCTCCGTGTGTAATAATGATGTGCGGACTTCAGGGTTCTGGTAAAACAACGCATTCCGGAAAGCTTGCGAAAATGCTCAAAAAACAAAACCACAGACCGCTTGTAGTAGGTTGTGATATATACAGACCTGCCGCTATCGAACAGCTCAGAGTTGTAGCGTCACAGGCAGGAGTTCCGATATTTGAACAGGGTACGCAGGATCCAGTAAAAACTGCACAGCAGGCTATAAAGCATGCCCGTGACCACGGAAACGATGTAGTTATCCTTGATACCGCAGGTCGTTTGCATATAGACGAAGCTTTGATGGGAGAGCTTGAAAGAATAAAAAAGGCAGTAGAACCACAGGAAATATTGCTTGTAGTTGACTCAATGACAGGTCAGGACGCCGTAAATGTAGCGAAATCGTTTAATGATCTGCTTGACATAACAGGTGTTATTCTTACAAAGCTTGACGGTGATACAAGAGGCGGTGCTGCGCTAAGCGTAAAATCAGTAACAGGAAAACCAATCAAGTACGCAGGTACAGGAGAAAAGCTTGACGATTTAGAAGTGTTCCATCCCGACAGAATGGCATCCAGAATACTTGGAATGGGCGATATGTTAACGCTGATCGAAGAAGCCGAAGAAAAGCTTGACAGAAAAAAAGCTGAGGAAATGGCTGAGAAACTTACCAAGAGTCAGATGGACTTCAACGATCTCCTTGAACAGTTTGCTCAGATAAAGAAAATGGGCCCGCTTAAGGGAATACTCTCAAAGCTTCCCGGCATGGAAAAGCAACTCCAGGATGTTGAAATAGATGACAGACAGATAGACAGAATTGAGGCAATAATACTTTCAATGACACCGGAGGAAAGATCAAAGCCTTCTGTTATCAATCCGTCAAGAAAGAGAAGAATTGCTGCAGGATCAGGAATGAAAGTAGAGGACGTAAACCGTCTGATAAAACAGCTTGAACAAATGCAGAAAATGATCAAAAAGGTAACTAACAAAAAAGGCAAGAAGAAATATAAGAAACTTCCGGGACTTGGAGGCGGTCCGATGGGCGGCTTCGGAGGAATGGGCGGCTTCGGCGGCTTTTAAAAAAATTTGATTTCAGCCCGAATTTCGGGAGAAATATATAACAACCCTTTGTGGTGGAGGTGAAAAGAAATGGTAAAGATTAGACTTCGTCGTATGGGTGCTAAAAAAGCTCCTTTCTATCGTATTGTTGTTGCTGACAGCAGATATCCGAGAGACGGTCGTTTCATAGAGGAGATCGGTTACTACAATCCTATCTCTGAGCCCGTACAGCTCAAGGTTGACGCTGATAAGGCAAAGAAGTGGCTTGCTGACGGTGCACAGCCGACAGATACAGTAAGAGCACTGCTTAAGAAGGCAAATGTACTTTAATTAAAGTGCCTTGATGACTGTACACCCTGCATTGGTGTGCAGTCGTTATTATTATAAGTGAATTTTATGATGAAAGGAGTATAATGAAAATGGAAGAGTTACTTGTTACTATTGCTAAGGGACTTGTAGAAGCTCCGGATGCTGTAAATGTTACGGCAGATGAGCCCAGTGAGGACGGTACAGTTGTATATCATATTCATGTTGCAGACGACGATATGGGCAGAATAATCGGTAAACAGGGCAGAATAGCAAAAGCTATTCGTACAGTTGCAAGAGCAGCTGCTATCAAAGCAAATACTAAGATAGTTGTAGAGATAGATTGATTTCTGTAAAGATATGAGATATTTTATAGATTTTGAAGCTGCACAGCCGTCTAATGATATAATATCGGTTGGTTGTGTAGATGAAAATGGAAGAGAGTTTTATACACTGGTGCAGCCGAGTAAACCCGAGTGCATAAGTGAATTTATTACAGAACTTACAGGTATCACAAAAGAACAGCTAAAAATGGCACCTGACGCGGATCATGCGTTCAAAGAACTATATGAGTGGATTGACAAGACTGAGACTGTAAAGTTTATCTGTTACGGAGATTGTGACAAAGCATTTGTAAAGCGTACAATAAGTTATGTTACTGATTTTACAGCACAGTGCATGTTGAGCCTGATATTTGCTAGACTTGATGACTATTCGTTTGACGTAATGCGGCATTTCCGGATTAATGAACGAGTAGCACTCAATGCGGTGACGGAGTATTATCTGAGATTTGATGTGCCGAAGATACATGATGCACTGTTTGACGCATTGAATCTGAAGTTTGTTTATAGCTGTGTCGAAAACGACAGGCCGCCGGAAATATGTCCGTTTCCGGAAAAGCAGAGAAAGCCTAAAACTCATGTGAAAAAACCTGCTCCTAAGAAATCAAAGGTTAAGGTTTTTGTGATGAATGGTGAGGAGAAAAAGGAATTTAAGTCCTATGCAGCTGCGACTGATTGGCTGATATCCCAGGCGAAAAGCTATAACAAAAACAAAGACGGAAACAAAACAAGAGTGGCACACAAGATAGCAGCGGCAGCAGAAAAACACAAGAGTTACTTTGGATATGCTTGGTCAACTGAATAGAAGCTGTAATATGATAATAACCGACACTTTTTTAGTGCCGGTATTATTTTATCTCAAAACTGCAAGAATAATTCCGTAGATAACTCCTGCAAGCGTACCATATACAATTACAGGGCCAGCAATAATGAACATTTTTGCACCAAGACCAAGAATAAAACCCTCTGATTTGAACTCAATCGCAGGTGAGGCAACAGAGTTTGCAAATCCTGTTATGGGTACAAGAGTACCTGCGCCTGCGTGTTTTGCGATGGAGTCATAAACCTTTAATGCTGTGAGAAGAACACCTATGAAGATGAGTGTAATAGACGTCCATGCCCTTGCGTTAGATTCAACAGCGCCTAAATAAGTGTATAAGTTAAAGAAAGCCTGACCTATCATACAGATAAATCCGCCTACAAAAAATGCCCACAGACAGTTTTTGAGGATTTTGCTGTCGGGTGATTTCTGTTCGGTCAGTTTTTGGTAATCGTTCTGAGAAATATTCATTTTATTGTTCCTTTCCTGCTTTTTGATAGTATTATGAACAATTATGGAAAGAATTATGCACAGTAATAATTTTTGTTTGCCAAAACTTACAAGATAATTAACAAAATAAACCTTTATTTAAAACAAATTGTAAAATTAATTTTTTTGTCGAAGTAAATCTTTATTTTGTAACAAATTTGTTGTATAATAAGCAATAGTTTGCAGAAGAATATTCGGAGGTCGGAAAGTGGATATTTATCTTGACAATAGCGCAACTACAAAGCCATGCAAAGAAGCTATCGGTAAGATGATGTATGTGTTGGAAAATGTTTACGGCAACCCATCGTCCTTACACACTCTTGGATTGGACGCAGAAAAAGAAGTGACTGCCGCAAGAATAATTGCAGCAAAACAGCTTGGTGCGGATAAAGATGAAGTGTTTTTTACAAGCGGCGGCACGGAAGCAAATAATACCGCGGTTTTCGGTGCGGCTTATGCAAGAAGAAAGACTGGAAACAAGATAGTTACCACATCTATTGAACATTCATCTGTATATGAAAGCTGTAAAGAACTTGAACGACAGGGTTTTGAGGTGGTTTTTCTTGAACCTGAAAGTGACGGAAATATTTCCACGGAACAGCTTAATAATGCGATAGATAAAAATACGATACTTGTTTCAGTTATGATGATTAATAACGAAACAGGCGTAAAATTGCCTGTTGACAAAATCGCAAAGATAATAAAAAAGAATAATGCCCCTGCACTGTTCCACTGCGACGCTGTTCAGGCGTTTGGCAAAGTACCCGTCAGACCGTCAAAGATAGGTGCAGACCTTGTTAGTGTTTCCTCTCATAAGATACACGGTCCGAAAGGCGTAGGTGTATTGTATGTTAAGAAGGGAACTTATATCAAACCGCTTTTGTACGGCGGAGAACAACAGAAGAAAGTTCGCCCGGGAACAGAAGCAGTTCCGCTTATATGCGGTTTTGGAGCGGCAATAGAAAACATTGGAAGTATGTCGGATAATTTAAAAAGGACGACGGAACTTCACGATTATGCAGTAAAACGTCTTTCTAAGGTAAGCGGTGTTGAGATAAACTCCCCACAAGACGGTTTGCCGTATATACTGAACGTCTCAGCGGTGGGGGTAAGAAGCGAAACTATGCTGCATTTCCTTGCGGATAAGGGTATTTATATATCAAGCGGTTCGGCATGTGCAAAGGGTAAGAAAAGTCATGTGCTTACTGCGATGGGATTAGACGCTGCAAGAATAGATTCGGCACTCAGGATAAGCTTTTCAAAACATTCGGAGATGTCGGAAATTGATGTTTTGGCGGCTTGCTTGCAGGAGGGTATGAATACTCTTGTACATTCAAAATAAAATAATTATATGAAAAGGAAAGAAATATGAAAGAGATAATCCTTGCAAAGGTTGGCGAAACAGCACTCAAGGGACTTAACAGAAAAAACTTTGAGGATATGCTGATAAAAAATATAAAAAGAAAAATACATAAGCTGGGCAGGTTTGAGGTTGTGTCGTCACAATCTACAATAAGAATCAGCCCGCTGGATGATGATATAGATATGGACGATACGGCAGAGGCTGTCGGTAAGGTTTTTGGTATAGTGGCATACTCAAGAGCGTGTGTTGCACCTAAAGACTTGGAGGAGATAAAAAACGCTGCCGCAGAATATTTATCGGAAATCTTTGAGGATAATGTATCGTTTAAGGTTGAGTCAAAGCGTTCGGACAAAAAATTTCCGTACGGTTCGCCGGAGATTTCCAAGGCAGTTGGAGGATTTCTTGCAGATACATTCCCGAATATAACGGTAGATGTTCATAATCCTGATGTAATTGTAACAGTTGAGGTAAGAGATTTTGCGGCATATATTCATGCTAATGTAGTTGAGGGTGCAGGTGGATTGCCGGTTGGTACGGGCGGAAAAGCGGCTATACTTATCAGCGGAGGAATAGACAGTCCTGTTGCTGCATATATGATGGCAAAAAGAGGCGTAGAACTTACAGCGATACATTTTGCCAGTCCGCCATATACAAGCGAAAGAGCGGAGGAGAAGGTAAAAGCACTCTTGGAACTGGTATCAGAGTATTCGGGCAAGATGACAATGTTTACAGTGCCGTTCACAAAGATCCAGGAGCAGATACAGAAAAACTGCCCGGAGGAACTTTTTACAATCATAATGAGAAGACTTATGATGAATATTTCCAATCGAATAGCAAAGAAAAACGACTGTCAGGCGTTGATAACGGGCGAGAGCTTAGGACAGGTGGCAAGCCAGACGATAGGTGCGCTTGCATGTACTGATGAGGTAGCTGAGATACCTGTTTTCAGACCTCTTATCGGTATGGATAAGAAAGAGATTATAGCCATAGCACATAAAATAAATACATTTGAAACATCGTGCCTGCCTTATGAGGACTGTTGTACGGTGTTTACTCCAAGACACCCAAGAACAAGACCAAAGCTTGAATTTGTCAGAAAAGCTGAGGCGAACGTTAATTGGGAAGATATGATAAACGAGGCCGTAGAAAACGTAAAAATTACAAAAATAGGCGAGTAAATTTAAAACGCTGTTTTAAAGTTTATTGTATTCAATATATTTTCTTGAATTTCTCTTGTATCTCTATTGATTTTATCTATTGAAATTCTTCTGCTTTTTCATTAATATATTATTATGGTAGAATAAGAATGAAAAAGCTTATGCTGAAATAAAAACAGCTTTATATAAAGACAGGAGGTTAATCTGAATTGAAAGCGGAAATTTACTCTGTAATGGATAAGTCCTTCAATCCGAAAACGCTTGACAAGAAGATG
>ONAH01000080.1 GCA_900315715.1 uncultured Eubacteriales bacterium | reverse complement strand
TCACCACCCAAGTATCTTCGGCACCATTGAGCTTAACTTCTGTGTTCGGAATGGGAACAGGTGTACCCTCAACGTAATCAACACCAATTTTTGTTTCTGTCTTTCGACATTTGATATTATAGCACTTTATTTTTTAAATTGCAAGAGGTTTTTAAAAAAAAATTCAAAAATTTTTCTATATATCTGTAATATATTAAATTTTTTCTTTTATTTTACCCCTCCGTCACTACGCTTTGCTGCGTTCCACCTCACTTTGTTATGGGAGGCTTTTTTCTGTGACGAAGGGGTATAGACTTAAATTCTATCCATTATTATTTCAACCATTTCTCCAACGTCTTTCATGGTTGAAACCTCACCCATTTTGAATTTGATACCAAACTCTTTTTCAACTGCAGCAATTAGATTGATATGCTCTAAGCTGTCCCAATCGTCTATGTCGTCTGCTGTTGTAAGGTCGTCTACCTCAATAGTATCATCGTCAAATACATCTCTGAATACTTCGTTAAGTCTTTCGTAAATCTCTTCTTCTGTCATTTTATTTACCTCCGTTTTTTTATTTACTGCACACGTTACTGGTCGTTTTCGTTGCCGTGAACGCTTATAACGTGATTTCGTTTCTCATAATCAGATACTTTAAGCTCCCATACTGTATTACCCTGTTCGTCTTCGCTTATCTTATCAAATCCGAATGTCTTGTACAGTTCTCTTACCATACCATTTTTTGCGGTAGGATAATAGTAGCCCTTTATCGTTTCTATTCCCTGCTGTCTGCTCTTTTCTACAAGAGTATCAAGCATTGCAAACTCCATATCCCTTTTAAGCACACGACAACTCATTAGCCACAGCTCCATGTTAAGGGTTTTTCCGTCTTTCTTTCCGATAACTACCGATACAACGCCATTATCGCCAAACTTATCTGTAAGCTTTCCGTAAAGTCTGATATACTCATCACTTGCGAATACTTCTTCCATTTCCGCTGTGGTGTATCTCTTTGTTGTAACGTTAAACTGGTTGCTCTTGTTTGAAAGCTGCGTAATTCTCTGTATATACATAGGTATGAAGTCATCTATTGTAGCGTTCATGTCAAGACTTAGCAGATAATCTGTGTAATTCTCAAACGTCGCCTGCTGTGCGGCACGCTGAACATTTGCCTTATACATCTCGTTTCTCTTGATGTCGTCCTCACTGAATGTCGTTACCTCAAAATAACCGCTCCTGTCAAGCGTCTGTATATAATTTTCAACTCCGTCCATAACGGGTGCACATACACCTTTCAACTGTGCCTCTACTATTGCTCTTTCGGCAGGGTTGTCATCTACAAACACGATAGACTCAGGCAGTATATTAAGCTCACTTGCAGTATTGGCGATGTTTCTGTCTTTGTTTTCCCAGTTCGCTTTTATGATTATAAAATCATCGGGCTTTAACACTCCCTCCGGGTGATTAAGTCCTGCTATGGCGTTTTCTTCATCGTTCTTTGAGCAAACGGTGAGCATTATTCCCAAATCCTTGTGTGCTTTGATATAGCTTTGAAACTCATAGTAGCTTTGTGCAACACCTGTTTCCTGTCCGATTTGTATATGTTCAACTCCGTCATCTCCGACAACACCCCCCCAGAGTGTGTTGTCAAGGTCAAGTGCCAGAGCTTTTTTATTCTTTCCGAAAATAGACTTAATTATATTTGCTGTATTAAATGCAAACTCCGGAATTGCTTCAAAACAAAGCGCATATTTATACATATTCCAGTAAAGCGGATTTGACCACTCTTTGAGTCCGTAGCAGGCAGAAACATAGTTTATATCGTTTATATAGAAGTTTCCTATACTCTGACTGTATTCATAGAACATCATATTTAGCCTGCTGATAAAGTTTTCACGTCCTCTATAATCGGAACAGTCACGGTTACCCATAAGGCGGTAGAACGGCATCTCAAAGTTATTCTGGATTATAGGGCAGTGAAAACGTGTGCTTACAGCTGTCCACATCTGCTTGTATCTGTCAAACTCTTTTTGAAGCATTTCCTGTACATCATCAGGTTTATCGGTCACACAAGGAAATGCTGTAATATTTCTGTTTGTTGTATGGATAAACACAATATCAGGTGTAAAATTTGCAAGTTCTTCGCTCGGGAACATTGCGTCCTGCCAGTACTGTGCATACTCTGACTGATAAAACTCTGGCTCTATTCCCATATTCAGCAGGAACAACTCCATTATTGATACTATATCATTAGTTGTCGAACCGCCTAAAACGGCAATTTTCTTTTTCAGACGTGTTGTGCCGTCTGAAAGCAATGTTCTTTTTATAGATTTGCGTTTTTTCATTATATACGCAGAGTCAAAAGGATATTCAAGTTCTTTCATATTCTTCTCCTTTACCTCCCGATATATTCGGGGATTACTCCTGTTTCGGTATAAATCTTCCATTGTTTATGGAATGCAAATGTTGACTTGATTGCCCAGAAGCCAAATGCCAATATCAATACACCGCCCAAAAAGCCTTCTTCCAATAATAAATATATGCAGTTGTAAACTGCATATACAAGCACAGCTATCGAACACCCTCTGTTGAAACCAAGATGAATTCCCAGATTAAGACCAAGAATTATTAATACATCAATTAAAAGGTACGGCTGGCCCATAACCAAAAGCATAATCAGATTAAATCCTACAACAATATATAGTGCTACCCAGGTCGTTTTCCAATCTTTTTTAATTTTTTTCATTGCGGGTAAATTAATAAACTCGCTCTTTTTCATTAGATTTGCCGGTCCTTGGGGATAGTATGGTGTGTTAAACTGCTGCCCGTATTGCTGCCCCGAATAATCATTCATACCCTGCTGCATGTTTTGCGGTTGATCATAGATATAGCTTGTATTCTGTACGGGCTGCTGAGGTTGGTATTCGTTACCTGCATTATTCATAGATTGTTGTTGAAAATAGACATCTGTATTATTCGGTATTGGCTGCATCTTGTAGGTTTTTTCTTCGTTCTGACGGCTATATTCCGTACTAACCTTATCAACCGCCGCATTATTAATACCCGTATCTGCCGCATATCCACATGTCGGGCAAAACTGTTGATTCACAGAAAAATCTGTGCCGCAATTTTTACATATCATATTACTATCCCTCCCTGGCATTTTTATTATTGATAATGAGCTTTTAACTCTTATTAATAGTCTTCCTCATAATACTCTTCGTTGTTGAAATTGTCTAAAGTATTATCCTCATTTGTAGTCGATGTTTCCTCCGGCTCAGATGATGTTTCTTCCTCAACATGTGCAGGAGTTTCATTCTGGGCAGGTGCTTCATTCTGTACCGGTGCAGAACCGTTCTGTGTACGAAGGTTTTCAAGATTATCCGCATTTGTTCCAACTGCAGAATACGTACACATTGTAAACAACAGGTCTGTTACTCCCTTATCCTGACAGAAATCAACAAGGTTAAGTTCAAAATATCTCATATCTACAACAAATATCTCTTCAAACGAACTTGTATAGAACGGTATCTCAGCATTTCCGTAACTGTCCTTTACTACACAAAGTCGTCTGCCGTTCTTTACATCTGTCGTGATGTGGCACACATAACCATCGCCTCCCATATATGTCATATATAGGCTGCTTGTATCACCAACATACTGAAGCAATTCTCCTTCATGACTAAACGAATAGCTTTGAGAATAATATTCGGTTTTATATGTGTTCTTTGGCTTGTAGTAAATAAAATCTTCAGGATCGTTGAGTAGGTCTGCGTTGTTGTCAGAGAAGTTATACATCGTACCAACGTATCCCGATATAGACTCTTTAGTGTATTTTGAAATATCAGCGAACGGAACACCTGCTATATCAGCAAAATCCCTTGCGGCATAGTATGCGCCAAGCGACATCCAGTGGTGATCTGTTCTTGTATATATTGTTTCATTTACATGCTCTGCAAGTGTTGGGCATATATTTATTCCCTTGACATTGTTAAGCATACTGTTTATCTCTTTAATGTCGCTCTCCTGACTTGCATTATAGTCGCTGAAATTCTTCGGAGTATAGAATTCTCCCGGAGTTGGAGTTACCATCGAATACAGACGTACTCCCGGAAGATCATTTGCAAAGTTGTTGAGAGCAGTTGCATATACCTGACCTGAACCGCCGCCGTACATCGACATTGCACGATAGTGTCCGTCCTGATATACTACGATCGTACCGTTTGTGAATACACCGTCTGCAATCTCCTGACCCTTTGGCTTTGGTTTTTCGGTATCGGTATCTTTTTTGCTTGAGTTCTTTGAGGAATTATCAGCTTTGCTGCTGTTACTGCTTGAACTGCTTG
>ONAH01000105.1 GCA_900315715.1 uncultured Eubacteriales bacterium | reverse complement strand
GGAAATGTATCCAGGTGTCTGTGTGCGCCCGAAAGCGATCCTATTCGTATGTTCGCTATTAGCTCTGCATACAGCGACGTCTTTGTCGGATACTCAACTGCAACTCTGTGTCCCCTTATTGCGTCACGTATATCGTCAAAATCACTTATAGCCTGCTGTACTACCTCTCTTGCTGTTCTCTCTGTCATGCTCTCACCTCCTGTAAACCGCTGAAAAAAAGAAAAAAGTTGCATACGAATATGCAACTTTCCAAAATCTTTTATTATTTATATTTATATTAATCTTACAGAGATGTCTTTATCTCGTCTACTCTCTGCTTTGTAAGACCATAATATGCAGCGATTTCTGCTGTATCAGTCTTTCCGTTCTGAAGCTCTTTCTTTGCAAGTGCCTCATAAGCCTTTATAAGCTCCTTTGCATAATTGTCAGCATATACCTTAGCTATATCTGGCTCAAAACCTTCGTTAGCTGCTTTGCCCATACCCTGCTCATAAAAGCTCTCATATGTCTTATCCATAAATAAAAATCCTCCTTAAACCGAAACTGTCACTTTTTCATCGTCACATTTAATAGACACGTTTCATAATACCAAACTCGTTAAAGATAAATATTATGTATAACATTTACCAATGTAATTATAATTCTATTCCGCCTCTATGTCAATATAATTTAAGTTTTTTGATTTTATTTTTATGATTTTCTACAATTAGTACAAATATAGTTTTTAAATTTAGACAATAATAACAATAATACTGTATGCAATTATTTTGTATTGCAATCTACTCTATTTTATATAATCATTACAAAATTGTTACATTTGCTTTTTTTTAGTTATTGTACTGTTTATGTCACAATTAATGGTGTATAATATAAAAAAATACTTTGTTTAATGTTACATGTGTTTATCTACTATTCAATAGAACCTATTTATTATACCAAATTTTTTGGGAAGGAGAAGTATGATACAGGCTTTACTCTATCATACAATGGTATTATGAGCAGTTTTTTTTCTATGATATTTAGAATGAAGTACATTACAAGATGGGGGCTTATGAACAACAAACGCAGCGAAAACCTCAGCGAACACAGTCTTGAAGTCGGAATGATTGCCCACTGCCTTGCTACTATCGGCAATAAAAGACTTGGTAAACAACTTGACGCTGACCATATTGCAGTTATGGGAATGTTCCACGACTGCACTGAGATTATTACCGGCGATATGCCTACACCGGTTAAGTATTTTAACGAGGAGATTAGACGCACATACAAGGAAATCGAGCGTACTGCCGCTAAGGAACTTGTGAAGCTTCTCCCTGATGATATGAAAGACGTATATGAGCCGCTTCTCAATGAACAGGGTAACTGTGAGTACGAAACCCGTCTTGTAAAAGCTGCCGATAAGATTTGTGCTTACATTAAGTGCATCGACGAGATACGTATGGGCAACGACGAGTTTAACAAAGCACGAACCTCTGCCGCTGCAGCTATTGCTGCACTTGACCTTGATGAGGCTAATATCTTTATGGAGGAGTTTGCACCGTCGTACGCTCTTACATTAGACGAACAGAAACTTGCCGATTTGTTGTAATATCTAATAGTTGTCGCTAATTAACAAATAGTTCTTCTTGTGCTGCCTTTATTTCAACACTTTTAATTCTTTTACGCAATTATATTATTACAAAATTGTATTATAATGTTGAAATGTGAGAATACATACATCTTTTCTATGAACGAAAGGAACCTTGATATGGCTCAAAAGCATCATGATAATGATTTGAACGACGGCTATACACAGTTAGGAAACTACTCAACTCCGTCAAGAAATATCAATGACGACAGTATTGCAGAAAAAAAACCTAAAAACAAAAAGCATACAAAACTTATTATCCGAAACGTTTTTCTTATTATTCTTTCAGTGATTATGGTTGTTGCAGGTACAGGCTGTATTTATTATTACCATACGCTTGATGCCTTGAATTACAGCGAAAACGGCGGATTTGAGGGTGCAGGTAACTACAATCCTTCTGACAAAAAGTTCAGTGTTGATTACAACCCGGATTTTAACGACGGCACTATCAACATGAGTATGGAAGAGGGTTCTCTGTTGAACGATCCTATGGTACTTAACGTTTTGCTTTTCGGTGAGGATAGAAGCAGTGACGGTGTATCCCGAAGCGACTCTATGATAATGCTCTCAATTGACAACAGACACCAGAAACTTAAACTTACCTCTTTTATGCGCGATACGTGGGTATATATTCCAGATTATGGTTACAGTAAGCTGAACCATGCATATTCATACGGCGGTGCAAAGCTTTCTATTACAACTATTGAACAAAACTTTGGTGTAAATATTGACAGATATGCTATCGTTGATTTTAAAAGCTTCCAGAGTATTATTGATATTTTAGGCGGTATTGACATACAATTATCAGATGAGGAAATCGACTATATCAACTGGCAGACTTGGAAAAATCATCAAGCCGATACAAGATACGAAATTCAACAACCCGCAGGAAAGGTTCACTTGAATGGCAGACAGGCTCTGTGGTATGCACGAAACAGAGGCGATGAAACAGAAGGTTTTTCCGGCAGTGACTTTGACAGAACAGACAGACAGCGTAAGCTTCTCAGAACACTGGCGTCAGATATGCGTTCGGCTACTCTCCCCCAGATTATCAGCATTGTTGACAAGATAGGTCCACTTATCACCACTAACCTTAAAAAGTCTGAAATAACAACTCTTGTTGCAAATTCACTTACTTATTTGCAGTACGATTTGGTTGAATACAGACTTCCGGCAGACGGCAACTATTACCCCGAATGGCATTACGGAATGGCTACTCTTGATATTATAGACTGGCAAAAAGAAAGAATTGATTTTGCAACTTATATTTATGAGGAACTTGTAACAGACGCACTTGAAGGCTATATGACTTACGAAGCACCTTAAATATACTATCAGGCGGCAGGTTTTTATCTGTCGCTTTTTTTTATTGTACATTATCTCTTTTCTGTATATATTTGTTCTATTGTTTCCGTTTCTCTTTGCACTTTTTTATGTTCCGTATTGTTTGAGATTATCCATCAAGCTGCACTGAAATGTAACCTCTGTGTAATTGACCTTAGTTTTTTAGAATGATACAATGTATTATGTAAGTATTGTTTCAAAGGAGAATAACTATGGGAAAAATACAGAATTTCTTTACTAAATCCTCATTACTGATATGTATTCTTGCAATAAGTATTGTAACGTGTGCTTGTTCGGAAAATGCACACGAGGAACCGGTTTCTCAGAATGATCTCGATGACGGTGAGGTTATCTATATTATTGAGGACGCTGACACAACAGTTAATTCACAACCTGAACTAACTAAAAAAGACGGTGTTTTTGATATGTCAATAGCAGGCGACTATATCATATATGACTCAATTTACGGATATGCAAATATGCTTGCAAACGGCGATGGGTACGATTTTAAACCGATTGTCCGCAATCTCAGAAAATTCACCAAAAACTGTGACGTTAATTATTACAATCAGGAAACTGTCCTTGCCGGTGATGAACTTCCTCCCTCAACCTATCCTATGTTTGTTTCACCGACTGAGGCGGGGGACGCTATGCTTGATGTAGGGTATAATCTCGTTTCAACCGCTACAAATCATTCTCTTGACGGCGGTGAGGACGGCGTTATCGCTGAATGCAATTACTGGAAAAACAACAGCGACAAAGCTTTTATGACCGGAACATTTACAAGCCAAAAAGAACGTGATGAGGTTCATATTCTTGAATGTAACGGAATCACTTACAGTATGTTAGATTACACTTATTCCACCAACGGAATACCTCTCCCGGAAGGAAAAGAATACCTTGTAAACGTTTGGCCAACCGATTTTGATATTAACGATCCAAAAAGTGACAAGGAATATCAATACTATAAAAAACAGGTCAAAAAGGATATTGAGGCGGTTAGAGATAAAGTGGATTTTCTCATAGTATGTATGCACAGCGGAGTTGAATATGCTGACGATGAGTCGGAATATCAGCGTGATACGGCAAAATTTCTTGCTGATAACGGCGTTAACCTCGTTATTGGAACTCACCCTCACGCTATTCAGCCTGCAGAGTATATTGGAGATACACTCGTGTATTATTCCCTCGGAAATCTCCTTTGCGCTCAGACTCAGGACCTCTACTATAAAAAGGTTACAAGTATTCTTGCCACCATGACAATCAGAAAAACTACCGAAAACGGCGAAACTAAAATTTATATAGAAAATGTTAAGAATCATCTTATGTTTTCTTACTATAATCCCGCTACATGGTTAGACTATTGTGTAGTATCGTTTGAAGATCCTCTTATCAAAACCCTTGTTCCTGATTACGAAAGCATTTACCAAACATACAGTGAACAGTTTTTAAAGCGTGATGATAAGATCACATTAGAACCATGCTGTTAATTCCTCTGAAAAAGTAACCCTTTCCCTTTTTTCTCATAATATATCAATATAGCCGAAGAAGTTATTTCACGGTTATATTGATTATTTTTTTGGAGGTAACAATGTGTTTGACATAAATAAGGTATGCGTTGTAGGCGGTGACAAAAGACAAATTTACATGGGACTCTCTATGATTAGAGACGGCATTAACGTAATCTTTTATGGTATGGATAATTGCACTATGGTTGATGAAGATTACAGCAGTCTTGAACGTGCCGTTGATAAATGTGACTGCGTTGTTCTCCCTATGCCTCTTTCTAAAGACGGCGAAAATCTTTTTACTCCGCTTAGTGATATGAAAATACCTCTTGACGCTTCATTCTGTAAAATTATATCAGGTAAACCTGTTTTCTGTACCAACAGCAGACTTCTCAGACGAACAGGCGACTACTCACGGGCTGTTATTATGGACTATCTCGACCGTGAAGAGTTAGCCGTACTCAATGCCGTTCCAACTGCTGAAGGTGCTATCGAAATCGCTATGAGAAACTCTGCCAAAACAATAAACGGTTCTTCCTGCCTTGTAGCAGGTTACGGCAGAATTGGCAAAGTTCTCTCTAAACTGCTGTTCTCCATGGGTGCCCACGTTACCGTAAGTGCCAGAAAACTTAATGACCTTACTTGGATACGCCTCAACGGGTGTAACGCAATTGCAACTGAGGATATTGCAAAAAGCGGAGGCTATGATATTATTTTCAACACTATCCCGTCTATGATATTTGATAGAGCAACTCTCGCAAAAACAGCTAAAAATGCACTTGTGATTGACCTTGCTTCAGCACCCGGTGGTGTCGATTTTGATGAGGCAGGCAGAATGGGCATTAAAGCTATACACGCATTGTCACTTCCCGGAAAAGTTGCGCCTGTTACTGCAGGAGAGATAATCAAAAACACTATCTACAATATGGTCAGGGAGGAATAACATTGGAGAAAGTGACTATCGGTTATGCTATGTGCGGTTCTTACTGTACTTTTGATAAAGCTGTCACACAAATGGAAATCCTAAAAAACATGGGATACGATATACTTCCGATAATGTCGGAGAATGCAAGCAGTGTTGACACACGCTTCGGTAAATGCAAGGATTTTATTAACATGGTTGAAAATATTTCCGGAAAAAAAGTTATCAACACTATTAAGGAAGCCGAACCGATAGGTCCGAAAAAGCTGTGCGACCTTATCCTTATATCCCCCTGTACAGGGAATACTCTTGCTAAGCTTACAGGCGGAATAACCGATACTGCCGTTACTATGGCCGCAAAATCGCATCTGAGAATTCTGCGTCCGGTTCTTATCGCACTGTCTACTAATGACGCTCTCGGTGCAACCGCTAAAAACATTGGATATATGCTCAACAGAAAACACATTTATTTTGTGCCTATGAAACAGGACGACCACATCAAAAAACCAAACTCTCTCGTTGCAGATTTTTCAATGATACCTCAGTCCGTTGAAATGGCTTTAAAAAATTCTCAGATAGAACCTATTTTTTAAATACTGACAATCTAATCTATATTACGACACAATTACAGTAAAATCATCTCATTTTTACGTTTTTATTCAACATTCTGTTGGCACACTGAGGAAAACTTAGATTTTTAAAAGCTGCTATTATATTTATAATATAAACTTCTCCCCTTTTGTCAGACTTTATGGTATTAAAAAATATACCATAACAAAGTCTGTCAAAAGGGGGTTTTATTATTCAATCTATTATTGAATCATTATTATCTATCGCCTATTACTTTTTATGCTCTTTTGTTGAAAATTTTTCTATCGTCTGTTGTTTCATAAAAATAATCTCCGGGTTTTACGTCATATACATAAGCTCATATTATAGTTATCTTTATTTTGTCAGTTGTGTGTTCGTATTTACCATTATACTTTTCCCGTTTGCCTCTTATTTCCAAATTTCAACTCACAACTATTGATTTATTACAATTTATATAGTATAATCTGTATTGTAACATTATTTTTATACATCTATGCCAATCACATAACGGAGGTGCTTTTTATGATTGATTTTAAGGCAGTAAGCAAGACTTACAATGGAACAGTCAAGGCTTTAGACAACATGAACTTTTCGGTAGGAGAAGGAGAACTTGTTGGTTTTATTGGTCCAAACGGTTCAGGTAAAACAACTACTATTAAACTCTTGTCCGGTGTTATTGTTCCCGATAAAGGTACTATCACGGTCAACGGATTTGATGTCCGTAAACAGCCCCTCAAGGCTAAATCCTCAATCGGTTATATACCGGATAATCCTGACGTTTTTTTAAGATTGAAGGGTATTGAGTTTCTCAACTTCATCGGAGATGTCTATAATGTTCCTGTCGATGAGCGAAAAAAACGAATAAATGAACTTGCCGAACGCTTTGAACTAACTCACGCTTTGGATTCCCAGACACTCAGCTATTCTCACGGTATGCGTCAGAAACTAATGGTCATATCTGCACTTTTGCATAAGCCAAAAGTATGGATACTTGACGAACCTATGACAGGTCTTGATCCAAAATCAGCTTTTGAACTTAAACAGATGATGAGAGAACACACACAACAGGGTAACAGCGTTTTCTTTTCCACACATGTTCTTGAGGTTGCAGAAAAACTTTGTGACAAGGTTATCATTATCAAAAAAGGCCATAAGCTGTATGACGGTACTCTTGCCGAACTCGAAAAGAAAAACAAGGACAAAAACCTTGAAGATATATTCCTTGAACTTACAGGCAAACACTGATAGGCGGTGATATTATGAATGTATTCTTACAGCTTATTAAGATTACCTCATCTTCAGTAGAACCGGGTACCGACGAAAAAAAACACTCTAAGGCTTTTGGTACAGTTATGGCTATACTTATTGTATTTCTTCTGTTTTTACCCATCTGTGCATTTACTGCCTTTATGGTTTATGCTCTTACTAACGGTATTGTTACTCTGCAAACAACAAACAGTATTTATGCACAGTCAAAAACTGCTGTAACTGCCGGTTTATCCATGCTTTTGCATATTGTTGCTCTGTTTTCGTTTATCTTCGGATTCAACGTAATTATGAGCGTGTTTTACTTTTCAAGCGACCTTGAATACTTACTGCCTCTACCTATTTCTCCTATGAAAATCGTTGGTGCTAAGCTAACAGCAACCATGCTATCTGAAAATGTCATGGAGTGTCTGCTTGTCATCAGCGCTTTAATTGGATTTATGGCAGGGTATGGCTTTAATCCTCCTGTCGGCGATGGTCTGAACGCAGTGAGCTTTCTTGCTTTGATTATCGGAGTTGCTACATTCCCCGTTTTGCCTATCTGCTACTGCGCTATTATTTGTATGATAGTTATGTCGGTTTCCAGAGTTTTTAAAAATAAAGATAGAATTAGCAAAGCAACTCAGCTTTCTTCTGTATTAATCCTGCTTGCACTGGTTATCTTTATGCAAATGACTGGCGGTTTTAATCCTGATACCTTTGTGGAAAACCTTATCAACGGCAACTTCATCGTTTTTGGTGTGTTTGATAAGATATTCTGTACAGTTCCGCTGTTGTGTTCTGCTCTTGCCGGACATATAATTTCTTTGCTCCTTTATATTATTGTAAATGCTGCAGCTGTCGGAATTGTTCTCCTTTGTGCAAGCAAGCTTTATTTTAATGCTGTTATATCTCTTAACAACGGTCAAGGTAAAGCAAAAGCTAATGACAAATTATTTGATTTCGATAAAAAGGTCAAACAATCGTCGCCTATCTTTTCCTATTTTAAAAAGGAAATTAAGATACTTTTCAGGACACCTGCTTACCTTATGAACTGTTTGGGTATTAATCTTATTTGGCCTATTTTTATTTATCTTTTCATCGTTATGCAGAAACAAAATGCTATGATGTCGGGTTTTATTGATAACGTTCGTTCCGGCGATGACGCTGCCGTTATGCACCTTACTGTTATCGTATTCGCTGTTTCGGTTATCCTTACATCTCTTAACTGCATAGCTTCAAGTGCTATCACAAGAGAAGGTAAGCATTTCGATGTTATGAGATATCTGCCCATCGGAATGATGACTCAAATCAACGCTAAGGCATTTGTCAGCATTATCATCAGCGGTATCGGCCTTATAATTTATATTATCACAGCTTTTGCTTTTTTTGGCGTGTCGGCATATTTAACTACATATTGTGTACTACTAAGTATTCTTGCAGTTGTTTTTACAACATATCTTGGTATTTATATTGATACTATTAATCCTAAACTTGTATGGGAAGATGAGTTAAACGCACTTCGCGGAAATTATCATGTATTCTATAACATGGGACTTGAACTCATTATTACCGGTGTTATTTGCGGTAGTATGGAATATATCCGTTACCTGAACTTCCTTCCTGTTGCTTTATTACAGTGTATACTTCTTCTTATTGCAGGTTTGCTATGTTTCAGGTTCTATGTTTTATGCAAGAAAAAGGGTACAAAAAACCTTCTTAATATCGAATTATAGTCATTGCCACCCGCTTTGCGGGTGGTTTTATTTTTGGCTACACACTCTTTTGTAGAAATATATTTTACCTTTTCTATAAAACATATTATACTCTATTATTATAAGCTTTTCAGTGAGCGAAAAAACAAGCGGAGGCAGTTCAAAACTTTCACCAACCGCTTGTTTTTTTATTTTATAATAATCGAATATAATTTTATCTATTCTGTATCCCAACAATACCATGATGTTTCATAACTTTGACGGTACTAATTGGCATTACGCTTTAAACGAATAATAAGGCTCATTTGTCCCAACTGGTTGTATCTCTTTTCTACAAGCTCTCTGTCGTACTTTACTACTTCTCTGTAATCAAGAGGATCACAGAGGTAGTAATTCTTCTTGTCATAACCTACAAGAACAAGACAATGTTCATTTAGCGGCCAGACAAATGTTTCGTTTGTTATTACTCCACGTTCTCCTATAAGTTTCCACCTGTCGCCATCAATAGGATCTATCATACACTCTGTTGCCCATATCAGCGGAGGAATATCTTGTACAACATACTCATCGCATAGTTCCTGCAACGTCATTGTGCTTGTATCCTCTACAACAATATCTTTAAACTTGAAATCATTTACCATATTCTTTATCACAGGGGGATAACAGCCAAATCCGTCCAGACGGTACGGATCACCAATAAACGCCTGAGAGGGTGACAATCCATACCACTCGCCGTCTGACGAAACATATATCTTGCTTTGATCTATATGGCTTATCATTTTATCAAGTGATATATCTTTTTTGCCCCAGTATTCAAGTACTGTCTTTGCACTTATCAGCTCACAACCTGTTAATAACTTATCCTGCTGTGTTATGTGTTTAACCTTTATCTCGTATTTTTCCGGAAGCTTTTTATATTCGTGTATAACATAATCCGGCGTTTCCGGCTCAAGCATTTCTTTTGTCACTACCGGTTCGTCAACCGTTTCGATTACAACAGGAACATCGGGTGTTCGCTCAATATCCGGTGTATCTGCTGTCTCAACATACTCCTCATCATTTTTGGCATGATTTTTTATACTATTTGCAGCAGAACATACTCCTATACCTGAACTGAGTACTATTATCATAACAATCATCAGCGTAAACAAATTCTGTTTGCTTCCACCGGTTTCTATCTCTTTTTTGTTGCTGTCTTTTAGACTTCTAATATACTCAAAAGTCTTTTCCTCACCTTCTGTTTTTAACATATACAGAAGTTTTTCAAGCAGCTCAGATGTTGCAGGGTGTATCTTTCTACGGTTCTTCCCCTTTAAAAAGTAATTGTACGGATCACTGTCTTTATAATTCTCCCCATTGTACGTTTTGCTTGCCGCCACTCGGTCACAAAACATCTCTTTTACATATTTTATCGGCATTTCCACCGCTTCAAGCTGTTTCGTTTCGGGATTGTAATCCGTCCAGTATTCAAAATGGTGACGGTTTCTTCCTTTATGGTGCATCCATGCCTCTGAGTAGCCTCTTGCCTCTCGCTCAGCCTCGTTCGGACTTCTGCTGCCCTGATAATATTTTGCTCCCGGTATGAACTCTGTCGGGGAGAATTTCGACAAATCATGTAAAAGCCCTTGCAGCGGTATACCTGCCTTCACACAATGAGCTATTACCTTATGCCTGTGCTTTGTTATCGTTATAAAATGCTTTATCGGGTGCATGGCTCACCTCTTTACTTAATATTTGTAAAGCTTGCTGCAACCTCACTCGAATGAAGTTCCAGAAGCTTCGATATTCCTTCGTCCTGCATTGTTACTCCATACAGTACATCTGCTTCCTCCATTGTACCTCTTCTGTGTGTAATCAGAATAAACTGTGTGTTATCGTTCATTCGTCTGAGGTACTGTGCAAATCTATCTACGTTTACTTCATCAAGAGCTGCCTCTATCTCGTCCATCACACAAAACGGTGCAGGACTTACTTTCATTATCGCAAAGTACAAAGCAATCGCAACAAGTGCCCTCTCTCCTCCGGATAACAACTCCAGATGTGATACCAGCTTTCCCGGTGGGTGGCACGTTATCTCTATACCCGAATTCAATATATCCTCTTCGTTTGTAAGCGATAGGGACGCCTTTCCTCCTCCGAAAAGCTCCGTAAACGTTTCTCCGAAATTCTTGTTTATCAACGCAAATCTCTCTACAAAAATCTCTTTCATCTGCTTTGTAAGGTCACCGATGAGGGAATTTATTTCCTTTTTTGACTTCTCAACATCTCCCACCTGCGTTTTCATAAACTCGTACCTTTCGGATACTTCTTTGTACTCGTCTATTGCGGCTACATTTACGCTGCCTAATGCCTTTATTTTTGATTTAAGCTCTGATAATCTCTTTTGTGCGGCGGTAATGTTCTCTATCTTTACAGCAGTTTCCTGCGCCTGTCGGGGTGTAAGCTCGTATTCTTCCCACAGCTTCCTGATTATTTCATCATACTGCTTCTGTAAATTCGTCTTTCGCTCCTCTAATCTGGCAAGCTCTCTGCCTATCGTTTCTTTTTCGTCGGAGCGTTCTCGTTCAAGTCGTCTGAGTTCAGAAGAGCGTTTTTCAAGCTTTGCTCTCTGTGCGCTTAACTTTGCGATTTTCTCGTTATTATATACACAGTCATGCCTTAATCTCGATATCTCCCCTCTATGGGCATAAATTATCTTTTCTGTTTGTTTGTTCTTATCCACAACTATTTCTATTTCGTCTGATAAAGACTTCTTTCTTGCCTGATTATCAACACTCTGAGCAGCGGCGGATTTTATCTCGCCTTCAATTATCTCTATATCCTTCGCTATCGTTACTATTTCAAGCTTTAACTCAGACAACCTGTCTGTGAGTTTCTCACGCTTCTCAGTCTGTTCTGCAAGGTCTCCTGATACATCGTCTATCTTGGTTTGGGCTTTCTTTATTGCCTTTTCAAGGTCTGAGAGGTTCTTTTCAGCCGCTTCAAGAGTTTTTTCAAGGTCTGCTTCCTTACTCTCACATTCGGTTTTATCTTTCTTTAGAACGCTTATATCGGCCTTTAAGGCTGTTATCTGTTCGGCTGATGTTTTCATCTCGGTATCGACTCGTATCTTTTCCTCTCGTACTGACGACAGTGTATCTCTCGCTGCGGTAAGGTTTGCTTCTGCTGTTCCGCACTCAGACTGGGCATTTACAAAATCACGTCTTAACTTCTCTATTTCGTTATTCAGTTTTTCAAGCTTATTCTTCTCTTTTTCTATCTCGCTTACACGGCTTAATAGTCCCGTCTTTTTATTTAATGAACCACCCGTTAGCGAACCGCCTGCGTTCACTACCTGTCCGTCAAGCGTTACCACTCTGAAACGATAGCTGTATCGTCTTGCTATCTCTACGGCATTATCAAGATTATCGGCTATGCATATTCTTCCAAGAAGTGACCTGAGTATCCCACTGTATTTGTCGTCACAGTCACACAATGTGCTTGCTATTCCGACAAATCCAGATACATTTTCAAGCCCTTTCTCCTGAAGTTCGTTTCCTCTTATTGTTGAACGTGGCAAAAATGTCGCACGTCCTGCATCACGCTTTTTCAGAAATGCTATTGCACGCTTTGCGTCCTCTTCAGTTTCTGTAACTATATTCTGCATTGCCGCACCAAGTGCTGTTTCTATTGCTACGGCATATTCTTCAGGTACCTTTATTACTCTTGATACAGGTCCGTGTATTCCTAAAAGCGTACCTTTTTTTGCTTCTTTTACTACTACCTTTACACTCTGATTAAAGCCCTCTAAATTACGCTCAAGGTTCTCAAGAAACGCAATATGACGCTCTGACTGTCCTATATCAAGCTTTATTCGACTTCCCTGCTCTTTTATCTCGTCGCGTTTTTTCTGCTTCTGTTCAAGCAGCATCTCACAGCCGTGCAGTGCGTTCTCACCTGATACAAGTTCCTGTGCAAGCTCTTTGGACATATCGGTATAGTCTGTTTCGGCTTTCTCATATTGTTCAAGCTGAGCGGTTTTTGTAAGAAGTGACCTGTCTATATTCACAAGGCGTGATTTCAGATCAGATATGGCTGTGGCTGTCGTTATCTTATCAACTCTGACATTCGCAAGCTCTGTATTGAGCCTTGTAAGCTCTGAATTGTGCTGCTGTAACAGTGTTGAACTTTTGCCGTCGTCCTCCATTATCTCCGACAGTGCAATAGTTACATCGGATAGTTCCTTATTCTTTTCTTCAAGATTAGCCTTGAGTTTTTCTGACTTCTGTTTTTTCTCCTCTGCTTCTCGCTTTATATTGTCGCTGTCTCGGTCTGTCGCTTCAAGCTCTCCTTTTAATCTCTCTATCTGTTCAAGGTTATGCCTAATGTTGTTCTCCTCTACGGATACTTTTGCGTTTATCTCGCTTATTTTTTGTTCAAGTTCAGAGTTCTCTCTGCGTATTTCGTCCATCTTTGAGGAGAACTCTCCCGTTGAGGAATATATCGACTCCGTTTCCTTTTCTATATCCTCAAGAGCCTTCACTGCATTATCGTGCTGTTCTCTTGCAACAGATATTTTATCGTCCTGTTCACGCAGTGTTTTTGCTGACTTATCAAGCGTTTCAAGCCACAGGGCTATCTCAAGTCCTTCTTTTTCTTTTGCATATTCAAGGTATGACTTTGCCTTTTGAGCCTGCTTTTCAAGAGGCCCTACTCTGTCCTCAAGCTCAGTTAATATATCTCGAAGTCTGAGCAGGTTTTCCTCTGTCTGACTAAGCTTTCTTTCAGCCTCTGTTTTTCTGTATCTGTAACGTGATATACCGGACGCTTCTTCAAATATCTCTCGTCTGTCTTCGCTTTTGGAGGCAACTATACTGTCTATCTTTCCTTGACTTATCATAGAGTAGCCGTCACGCCCCAGACCTGTATCCATAAATAACTCGTGAATATCTTTTAAACGGACTGCGGCTTTATTTATCAGATACTCGCTGTCTCCGGAACGGTAATATCTTCTTGTTACTGCAACACTGTCACCGTCAAAAGGAAGTGACCTGTCTTTATTTTCTATGGTGAGCGTTACTTCAGCATAACCCACCTTTTTTCTGTTGTCTGTTCCGTTAAAAACAACGTCCTCCATTTTGGAACATCTGAGCGATTTCGGCGACTGCTCACCCAATACCCAGCGTATAGCATCGCTTATGTTGCTTTTGCCTGAACCGTTTGGTCCGACTACTGCTGTTATTCCCTTGTCAAATGTTAGCTTTGTTTTATCGGGAAAGGTCTTAAAGCCCTGTATCTCCAATGATTTTAGTAGCATGGTATCACCTTTATCTCATATGCGGCAAGAGCTTTATCCTGCACAATTTTTATGTTAAAGCCAATTTTTTCAAGGCTTATTAGGTTTGATTTCTTCTGCCCGACAAACTTTGATACTGACGACGGGGAAACCTTCACCATAACATTTCCGCCCGTTATACTTAACGCTTGTGTCATCTCCATAAACTTATCCTTCATAAGTTTATTTTCGCACAATTCCTTAAATGCAGGGTGGTAATTTCTTGAGAGCATATCACGCTCAAGTTCATCACTGTAATGCAGTCCCAGTCGGATAACCTCTATGTTATTTTCCATAAACATTTTTAGCAAAAAAGCACACAGCTCAACCGACTTTTCAAGCGTATCGGGTACATACTCTCCGTTCTCATACAAGTCGCCAAGTACGGTATTCTTTATAGTAATCGTAGGGTATATTCTCACCGTATCAGGCTTTAGCTTAATTATCTCTTTGGCGGTGTAAATATCCTTATCTCTGTTGCTTGCGTACAGTCCGGTCATCATTTGCAGCCCCAAAGATACTCCGTACTCCTTAATTAGCTTTGCCGCACTCCTTACATCATCTGCCGTATGTCCCCTCATGTTCTTCTGCAAAACATCGTCACACATACTCTGTGCGCCAAGTTCCACTGCCGTTACGCCGTATTTGCAGAGTATCTCCATAATCTCCATATCAACAGCGTCGGGGCGTGTAGAAAGCCGTATCCCACTTACCGTACCGTCTTTTACATACTTATATGCAGCTCCCAGCAACGACACCATGTATTCACGGTTTATCGCCGTAAAGCTTCCTCCGAAAAACGCTATCTCATAATCGTAGCTTCTCTTCGACAGAAGCGCAGCTTCAACTGCTTTGTCAACGTCTTGTACGGTAGGCTGATACTTTACTCCCGTAATACTCCTCTGATTACAGAATGAACACTGATGTGGGCAGCCGTTAAACGGGACGAATACAGAAATATTTCCGTGCTTCATATCAGTACCCCATAAGCTCTAACGCTTCACGTGCTGCCTGCTGTTCGGCTTCCTTTTTGCTTCTGCCGCCACCCTTGCCTATCACATTGCTATTGAGATGTACTTCTACAACAAAGTGCTTATCGTGATCCGGACCTGTTTCCTTAACAAGAACGTATGTTAGTCTTTCCTCCGGATTTTTCTGAATTATCTCCTGCAAGGTAGTCTTGTAATCCTTGAACTTCTTCGGCTTACTGCTCTTTATATCGGGAACTACAAACCTAAGTACAAATTTACGGGCAGGTTCAATTCCTCCGTCAAGGTATATTGCGGCAATAAGTGCCTCAAATGCGTCTGAAAGTATCGACGGTCTGTCATCTCCACCTGAGTGTCGCTCTCCCCTGCTGAGTCTTATATACGAACCCAAACTTATCTGCTTTGCGTACTGGTAAAGCGACTTCTCGCACACAAGAGATGCACGAAGTTTTGTAAGCTTTCCTTCAGGCAACTCAGGACAGTTAAGATATATGTAATCAGATACAACTATGCTTAGCACACTGTCGCCCAAAAACTCCAGACGCTCGTTATACTTCGTTCCGTCATGCAGTTCGTTTGCATAAGACGAATGTGTAAGTGCCGTTGTAAGCAACTCCTTATTCTTGAATGTGTAGTCTATCACTTCGTATATACGCTTATAGTCAAGATACGTTTTCTGCAACATTCTCACCCCTTGAGTTCAGTCTGTGCAACAGTTTTTTCTATCTCAGCTATTACGCCTGTACGCACATAATCCATTGTAAGAGTAATTGCGTTCTGTACCGTAATCGCACTTGCGTTTCCGTGTACCTTGAAAACAGGCTTCGCCGCTCCTAAAATAGGTGCTCCGCCATATACGTCTGAATCAACTGTCTTTTTGAGCTCCTTCATATCGCTTAAAACCATAGCTGCGGCAAGCTTATTCTTTGCATTCTTCTTGAATACCTTCTTTATTTTATCCATAAGCGCAATTGCTACGCCCTCGTATGTTTTTAATATAAGATTGCCTGTAAATCCGTCTGTTACAAGTACATCACAGCCGTCAAGAGGAATATCTCTGCCTTCTACATTTCCTATAAAATTAACAGGCGTTTCTTTTAGAAGTGCGAACGTTTCAAGTCTTAACGGATCTCCCTTATGGTCCTCTGTACCTACGTTTGCAAGTCCTACTCTTGGATTTTTTACGCCCATTACCTTATCAAGATACACTGAGCCCATTATCGCAAACTGCTGTAACATATCTGCCTTACACTCCGCATTTGCACCTCCGTCTATAAGCATAAACATTCCTTCTGCTTTTGGTATTATCGGAGAAAATGCAGGACGCTTAATACCCTTTATTCTCTTCACTATCAGTGTTGCACCTGTTATCAACGCTCCACTGTTGCCTGCCGACAAAAATGCGTCTGCCTTACCGTCTGCAAGCATCTTAAGTCCTACTGCCATTGAACTGTTCTTCTTTTTCTTCACTACATCTGTTGCATGATCTTCCATTGTGAGTATTTCTTCACAGTGTGCAATCGTTAGCTTTGATATATCTATCTCGTTTTCTTCTGCGGCTTTTTTTATCTTATCCTCGGGACCTGTTACGATTAGTTCCAAATCACTGTGGTCAAGTGCCGCTGCCGCACAGCCTTTTAGTATCTCGACAGGTGCGTTATCTCCGCCAAATGCGTCAACTATTATTTTCATCGTACATTTCTCCTTACTCTTTCTCAAAAAATTTCAAAGAACGGTCTGCATGTGCCTGTGCTTTTAGCTGTTTATCTCTTATATTCTGCTCAAGCGGGGGCAATATTCCTATGTTTGCTCCCATTGGTTGGAAATCTTTTACGGTTTCGTCACTTATGTATTTTGCCAGTGCCCCTATCATTGTATTTTCCGGCAGTATCAGCATGTCATTTCCCATAGCTCTATTGTATGCGTTTATTCCTGCAAGCAATCCCGATGCTCCCGACTCCATATACCCCTCTACTCCTGTTATCTGTCCGGCAAAAAACATATCGGGGTTATCTCTCACCGCAAACGCTGCACTAAGTATCTGAGGGGAGTTTATAAATGTATTCCTGTGCATAACTCCGTATCTTACAAATTCTGCATTTTTCAGTGCGGGAATAAGTCCGAATACTCTTTTCTGCTCACCAAATTTCAGATTTGTCTGAAATCCCACAAGATTATACATCGTACCGTCTGCGTTCTCTTTTCTAAGCTGCAATACTGCCCATGGTCTGCGGCCCGTTTTAGGATCCGTAAGTCCGACAGGTTTCATCGGCCCGAATCGTATCGTATCTGCACCACGCTGTGCCATTACCTCTATCGGCATACAGCCCTCATATACCTTTGGATTTGCTACATCCACTCCATGCAGAGGTGTTCTTTCCGCTCCCACAAGCTCACTGTGAAATACCTCATACTCCTCTTTATTCATTGGGCAGTTAATATAATCGTCACCGTCGCCCTTGCCGTATCGTGACGCACAAAACGCACTGTTCATGTCTATGCTTTCGGCTGTAACTATCGGTGCGGCTGCGTCGAAAAAGCTTAGTCCTCCACCAAACTTCTCTTTTATACTATCCGCAAGCGGCTCACTCGTCAATGGACCTGTTGCAATAACGTTTATACCGTCATCGGGAAGTTTTGTTACCTCTTTTGACACTAAAGTAATATTCGGGTGTTGCTTTATCCTGTCCGTAACCGCATTTGAAAACAGCTTTCTATCTACTGCAAGCGCACCTCCTGCCGGAACACTGCACTCGTCTGCACACTGCATAAGCAAAGAACCCATGCGGCGCATTTCCTCTTTGAGCAGTCCTGCGGCACTGTTTACCCTTGCAGCTTTCAGGGAATTTGAGCACACCAACTCCGCAAACATATCCGTATGATGGGCAGGAGTTTTCTTTGCGGGCTTCATCTCTACAAGCTCAACATTAAGCCCTCTCCGGGCTATCTGCCACGCTGCCTCACAACCTGCAAGTCCTGCTCCGATAACTCGTATTGTCATTATAAACCTCCCTTATCCCTCCGTACTTTTCTTATATCCGCAGCCCTCTGCATTACATACTGTCATCGGCTTTTTGCCTGCCTTTTTGTAAAGTATACTTCCGCACTGAGGGCATTTTTCCGAAGTCGGTTCGTCCCATGACGCAAAATCACATGTCGGATAGTTCGAACATCCATAGAACGTTTTGCCCCTCTTTGTTTTTCTTACAATTATATCTCCGCCGCACTTCGGACACGGTACTTCTACCTTCTCTACAAACTTCATTACAGTCTTGCACTCGGGATATCCTGAGCATGCAATAAACTTTCCATATCTGCCATATTTGTAAACCATCGGCTTTCCGCAGTTTTCACAGATAAAGTCTGTTTTATCCTCTTCCAGCTCGTACTTCTGTCCCTCCATGTCCTCTTTGGCTTTCTTTAGTGTTTCTTCAAAATCGCCGTAGAAACCGTGGAGAAGCTGTACCCACTCTTCGTTGCCGTGCTCTACCTCGTCAAGCTCAGTTTCCATTTGTGCGGTAAACTTTACATTTACTATTTTCGGAAAACGCTCTTTCATAAGTTTTGTTATCACTTCGCCCAACTCTGTCGGGTATAGCGTCTTTGCCTCTCGCTTTACATAATTTCTGCTTACTATTGTTGTAATGGTTGCTGAGTAAGTAGACGGTCTGCCTATTCCGTTTTCTTCAAGAGCCTTTATTAATGATGCCTCTGTAAATCTTGCAGGCGGCTGTGTAAAATGCTGATTGGGCACTATCTCCTTTGCCCTTACAGGCATATCCTTTTCAAGGGCGGGAAGCTGTGTTTCTTTCTCGTCTTCAGTATCTTTACCCTCTACGTAAAGCACCGTAAAGCCGTCAAAATCCACCTTGTAGCCGCTCGCTTTAAACGTATAGCCATTTCCCTCTATATCTGCCTGAGTAGTCTTTTGAATACACTCTGCCATCTGTGAAGCTATAAATCTCTCCCATATCAGCTTATATAACTTGTACTGGTCTGATGTGAGATTCTTCTTTATCTTATCGGGCGACAAGTCTATCATAGTCGGGCGTATCGCTTCGTGACCGTCCTGTGCGTTGTTCCTTGACTTAAACACCCTAGGCTTTTTCGGAAGATACTTCTCTCCCCATGTTTCCTCTATATAATTCTTTGCGTCGTTCTGTGCGTCCTGAGATATTCTAAGAGAGTCCGTTCTCATGTATGTGATAAGTCCCACTGCACCTATTCCATCTACTGTTACTCCCTCGTATAATTCCTGTGCAACTTTCATTGTACGCTTTGACTGAAATCCTAGCTTTCGGGAAGCGTCCTGCTGAAGTGTTGACGTTATAAACGGCGGTGCCGGCTGTTTGCGTCTTGTTCCGTGCTTTACATTTGTTATTACAAATTCTGCTCCCTCTAAATCGGCCAGTACTTTTTTCGCCTGTTCTTCGTTTATTATCTTTATCTTCTCTCCGTTATACGAATGAAGTGTTGCAGGAAATGCTTTTCGTCCGCCTTTTGGAATAAACTTTCCGTCTATCGTCCAATACTCCTCAGGTACAAACGCTCTTATCTCGTTTTCTCTGTCAACAATAATTCTCAGTGCCACTGACTGTACTCGTCCTGCTGAAAGTCCTCTTCTTATCTTCTGAGAAATAAACGGGCTGAGCTTATAGCCTACCAGTCTGTCTAATATTCTTCTTGCTTGCTGTGCATTTACCAGGTCTATATCTATCGTTCTGGGATTGGACATTCCGTTTGCAACGCCTGTTTTTGTTATTTCGTTAAACTCTACTCTGTTCTTGCTGTCAAGCGGTAATCCCAGTATATATGCCAAATGCCATGAAATAGCCTCTCCCTCACGGTCAGGGTCAGTTGCAAGATATACTTTATCACACTCGCTTACCGCCTCTTTGAGTTCGGCTATGAGCTTCTCTTTATCTTTCATTATCTCGTATTTAGGTGCAAAATCGTGCTTGATATCTACGCTAAGCCTTTTTTCGGGCAAGTCCCTTACATGTCCCTTTGATGCAAGAACTCTGTATTCGCTGCCTAAATATTTCTGTATCGTATGTGCCTTTGACGGCGACTCCACTATTACTAAATTGGACATTTAATTACCTCCACCACTAAGGTATTGTTTCTTTTCTTTAATCTACTTTTTTGTGTACATATTTCCTTGATGTGACTGTGCTAGACCCAAAAGCTCAAGCTCTGTCAAAGCTCCGCTTACGTCCGATACAGCCATTCCGGTTTTTAAAGCTAAAACATCTATATGAATCTTCTCGTTTGTCAAGTGTTTGTATATTATCAGTGCATTTCCACTCAAATAATCAAGATCTTCTTCATTTTCACGACCTTTTTTGGGTGTTGCTTTTTTTGGAGTTTTGTCCGTTTTCTTCTTATCAGGCACTTTCGTTTTATTAAGTTTTTGAATATACTCAGGTTCATTTTTAATACCCTTAAACGGTTTTATCCATTCGGAAGCATTTATTACATGAACTGCATGAGCCTCTGCATTTGCTAAATATTCCCTACGTAAACGTTCAATCTCCTTTTCGTCATCCGACTTGAGCTCTTCGAATTTTTCCCGAAAATCGTCAACTATTTCCGTATAATAACATACTGCTTTCGCTTTCATACTATTTATTAGCTTTTCTGTTCCTTTTGATACAGAACTTCCGTCTGGCTTTTCTAATGCATAAAGCTTTTTTTTCTGCTCCGTTGCATAATTCGCCGTTACTAATGTTCCGCTTATTTCTCCTGCCTCAATTACAACTACACCGTCTGATAATCCGCTTATTAGTCTGTCTCTGAGCTTAAATGAATTCGGAGCGGTAGGTGTAAGCGGTACGTACTCCGATACAAGAGCACCTTCCCTTGCTATATCTTCCCTCATTTTACGGTTTTCTTTAAGATAATTATTTCCTATTCCACAACCCAATACACAGATTGTTTTTCCGTTATTATGAAGTGTAGATTTGTGCGCTACAGTATCTATTCCCAACGCACCTCCGCTGACTATCGTAAATCCCTCGTCTGCAAGTCCGGACGCTATTCCTCTTGCCATAAATTCTCCGTATTGTGAAGGATTTCGTGTTCCGACAACACTTATACTTAGCTCACTGTTCAGCAGAGATATATCTCCTGATACATATAATGCCGCAGGCGGATTAGGCAGCAACAACAAACGCTTTGGATAATTCTCGTCACCGGGAGCTACTATCTCTATATTGTTTTCCCTGCAATGTCGAATCACCTTGCGGGCATTATATAGTCTTTTGTCGCTTACATCTCTGAATGTCAAGGCATCTGTGTTTCCGCCCAAACACATCAACTTTTCTTCAAATGGAGCTTTGTAGAAATCTTCTGCAAATGTATATCTCTGCATAATTTTTGATATCTTTTTACTTCCGTAGCCACACAGCTGTTGAATCCAAATCCAAAAAATCGTTTGATTATTCATATATCATCTAAGCATCTCCCACATTAGTAACCCTGCCGCCATAGCCGCATTTAGCGATTCTGCACGGCCCTTCATAGGAATTTTCACTCTCATTGTACAGGTTGACAAAATCTCTTCAGTTAGTCCATTGCCCTCGTTTCCGATAAGCATAACACCGCCGCTAAATTGCACCTTTGTTATATCTTCAGCATCACGTGGAGTTGAACCGTAAACGGAAATTCCATCATTTACAAGTCCCTTAATACAATCACAAAAATCCTCTCTGATTACCAATGGCACTCTGAAAACTGCGCCCATACTGCCTCTTACTACTTTTGGAGAGTAGACATCACAGCAGTTCCCCGACATGATTACTCCGTCAATTCCAAGCGCCTCAGCCGTTCTGAGTATTGTACCCAGGTTTGAAGGATCCTGAATGTTTTCAAGACCTGCATAAGTACCCTGTTTATTTATTCTATACAAATTTTTCTTTTTGTCAAGTATATTAAACACACAAAAAAAGCCCTGCGGCGATTTTGTATCGCTCAGTCGCTCAAATATTGTTTCAGAAACCTCATAAGCACTCTCCGAAACACTTTTTATCTCGTCATATGCATCAGAATATTTTTCCCTTGCACTCGCTGTATATAGAAACAAGTACGGATTATATCCTGACCTTACTCCGTCACAGCATATTCGTACTCCTTCAGCTGTAAACTGCATGGCTGTTTTTCTGTGTTTAGAGCTCTTCACAAGCTTCGCTGCATTTTTTATTATCTCATTGTCTTTACTTGTTATCATAACTCAGCTTCCTGTTCAATTTCCTCTGTTTCAAATTTTACATACGGTTCTGTTTCGTCTTTTCTTAGCTGATAATTCTTAAACACAAGAGTTTTATCCTCTAATATTAGTACGTCTACCTTGTCGCTTTTCAATACCTTTGAAATATCGTTTAGGTACTTATCACTCTGTACGGTCTTATATTTATCCCCGTCTTTGTATTTTATTTTATAGCACCATAAAACCTCGTCAAACGTTTCTTTCATGTATTTTACATGTCTGACATATTTAGTCACGCCAACTACTTTTCCCTGAACCCTAACTGCGTTTTTGCTAAGTTCTTTGCGTTTTTTCAGGTACATTTTCTTTTGTTTCTGAAACGTAAGACTTACCGCCACAAAAATCATCCCGCATATTATCGTTATAACCGTTGCCGCACAAAAAAATTTACTCGAAACATTTCCGCCAGACAAAGCTGACATCAAAACCATACATAAGCAAATAATTCCTCCGAACGCACCCAATCCCGAAAGAGCCGCTGTCATTGAAAGCACAGGGTTACTGAATTTTATATCGTTTGTTTCCGCTTTTTGAAGTATAAAGCTTTTTTCCATAAACTTTCCTCCGGTTGTATTTTTAAGTGTATCAATAATGATTAGGCGGCTGGGCAGTAAAATGATATTTATCTAAAAACAGCACCTAAGGTACAATGCCTCAGGTGCTGAAACAAATACTGCTATTAAAGAGCCTTCTTAGCCTGCTCTACAAGACTTGTGAAAGCCTTAGGATCTGCAATTGCGATCTCTGAAAGCATCTTACGGTTAAGTGTAATGCCTGCCTTCTTAAGTCCGTTCATAAAGGTAGAGTAGTTTGTGTCGTTGAGCTTGCAGGCAGCATTGATACGAGCGATCCAAAGTCTTCTGAAATCTCTCTTTCTCTGCTTACGGCCAATATATGCATAGTTGCCTGACTTGTTAACAGCCTGCTTAGCCATCTTAAAGTGCTTGCTCTTTGCTCCCCAGTAGCCCTTAGCAAGCTTTAAAGTCTTCTTTCTTCTTTTGCGAGTCATCATCGCACCCTTAACACGTGCCATTTATATTACCTCCGTTTTGGTTATTCTCTCTAAATTCGAATTACTTATAAGGAATAAGTCTCTTTACCTGTGCTACATTTGTTTTATCTGCAACAGTAGTCTTTCTCAGACCTCTCTTACGCTTAGTTGTCTTCTTGTTAAGAATATGACTCTTATTTGCGTGGGCACGAATTACCTTACCGTTCTTAGTGAGCTTAAAACGCTTCTTTGCACCACTGTGTGTCTTAATCTTTGGCATAATTTTATCCTCCTTAATATTTTCACTTCGTCGGCTTTGGAGCAAGGAACATAAGCATATTGCGTCCTTCGAGCTTCGGCTGTTTTTCAACTATCGCCGTTTCTTCACAAGCCTCGGAGAATCTTTTCATTATATCCATGCCAAGCTCCGGGTGAGCCAACTCTCTGCCGCGAAACTTTACGGATACCTTAACCTTATCTCCCTTTGCGATAAACTTCAAAGCTTGGTTAAGCTTGGTGTTAAAATCGTGTGTGTCGATATTCAAAGACAGTCTTACTTCCTTAATATCAACTACCTTCTGATTTTTTCTTTTTTCCTTTTCTCTTCTTGCCTGTTCAAAACGATACTTGCCGTAGTCCATTATCTTACATACAGGCGGCTTTGCGTTTGGTGATATCATCACTAAATCAAGATTGCTTTCTCCTGCAAGCTTTAATGCCTGTACAGACGACATAATACCTAACTGTGAGCCATCTGAGCCTATAACTCTCAGCTCTTTCTCTCGAATTTCCTCATTGATGAGAAGTTCCTTATTGCTAATGTTAAGCACCTCCGTAACCGATATATCAATAAAAAATGCAGACGTATAACTTCGTCTGCCGCACAACAATGCAAATCTTCGCTATATATTTTATATATATGCGAACTCTTTGCAAATATTGACCCGTGCAGACGACACCCCACAGGTGAAAGCGTTTTTACGCCTTGCTTTATTGTCTTTTTGTATTATATCACCACAGGTTAGCTTTGTCAATAGACTTTTTGAAAAAACACATCATTTTATCTTTATGTTTCTCTTCCTCCCCACACAAAGACTATTCCCGACAGACAAAACCTGTCGGGAATAATAATAATGAAAGGAGAACATGAAAAAGAAACTTTTCACTAATTTGTTGACTTTATTGTTGCATTCCGCCTGCCGGTGCAGGTGCCTCTTTTGGCTCAGATGCTGCGATAGCATAAATCTTCTTAAACTTAGCACTCTCTCTGCATACCACACCGTACTCTTCATCGTTGAGTTCCATATACTTTGCTTCCTCAAGAAAAGCTGGCATACTTTTAATCATTAAACTGCTCTCGAAGAATATCAATACTGCACGGCAGATATATACTCCGCATGCTGCTGCTGCAAATCCGCCTGCCAGTATGCTTCTACCAAAACTCTCTGTGAAAACCGGTGCACCTAATGAGAACACTATTATAAAGATAACAGCCATTACTATGAGAAGAAATACTGCTAATCTGAGTACATTATCAACAATACTCTTCCATCTGTAATAGTATATTGCAAGAGCGTCTGCCGCACTTGTATAAAGCGGCTTACCGTCACGCCAAAATGTATATGCAAGTATTAAATCATATGTAAAACCTAAAACTAATCCTATAAATACCTGCGCAATTGAGATAAGCTGACCAATTCCAGGTTTATTCATCTTGTTCTCTGCAAATGTATTTAACTTCTTCTGAAGCTGTGAAATTGCTCCTACTACCTTCAATCTGTATCCCAAGTACTCATTACATGACGGAAATCTGAACGATACAAGTTCATTTGCCATGCTTTGCATATCGTCAGAAAGCATACCAACCGACACTGCGTCCATTACTGCTGCTGCATGTGCTGCACGGAACTTATATCCTACTAAAAAATCAATCAAAAATGATGCTCCGACAGTTATTACAAGCCAAATCAATACTCCGATAATATTAAAACTATCCTTTGCCGCCTTTGTAATAATACCCATAGCTATCAGAGATACGATAAGCTCTGCTATCGGCATAGCGGCTTTGATTATGGTAAATATCATAGTCTTAGCCGATATTTCTTCACTTGTTAATCTTTCCATTGTATATATGCCTCCATAATATTTTTTAAAGTCAAAACCTAACTCCAATCTAACTAATAGTATTATATCACAATATTAACATAATTGTAAATACACTTTTTTAAATTTTATTTAGAAATGTTACTTTTATTTTTTAGGTAATTTTTGATTTTTCTTTCTTCAGTGCATTTTATCGTAATTTATTTCAAAAATCACCAATTTATTATTTATAAAACCATTATTTTAACAATAGACATCTGTTCATTTTTATGTTATACTTGCGTGAGAGTTATATTATTTTTTTTGAGAAAGGCGGTTTATCATGGCTAAACAGTACAAAAGCAAGCCCTCCTCTTTTTTTATTATGGGCACCATCTGTCTGCTGGGTTTTTTTTCTGAGTTTATCATGCTCCAGACCGAACAGGTTTTATACAATAAGCATTATTTCAGATTTACGATTACCGAAAGTGTTTTGCATTGGGTGCTTGTATGCGTCTTATGGGGGCTGATCGGTCTGATGATGTTCTATGCGGCAGTTAGAATGTATGCGTTTGACCTCACAAAAAAAAACAATCTCCCAAACAAAAAAGGAATCGCTGCTTCTGCACTTCTTGTTGCCGGTGCTGTATTCCTTAAACTTCACTTCTACGGTGGTTGGAGAATTCATCTTGATTTTTTGAGATCAGGTTGGTTTCAGTTTATTTTTCAGTACATTTACTATTTCTTTGAATTATTCCTGACTGTAATTACGATTGCTCTTTTGCAGGAATGGTGTGAGAGAGTTTTCAAAAATAGCAAGTTACCATTTGGCGGAATTATCTTTGCTCTGACATGGGGTATGTCTCATATTATTACACAGGGTGATACCCTTCTTGGTATCGGCTACATTTTGCTTGCACTTATGTTTGGTATGGCTTACCTATTTATGAATAAAAATCTCCTGTTTACATTTATTGTTGTTTCATTGATATTCCTTGTTTAAACATAATCTATTTCACTAAAAACGAGTCTATTCTTTAGGCTCGTTTTTATTTTTTCTCTATTTCATTTGACTATCCCCATGCCATAGACTTCGTGTCACAAGCATGGGAATTATTATTTGCACAGACATAAACAAAAGCAGAGAACCTCCGCTTAGAGAGATTCTCCGCCTTATTGTTATTAAAATATATTACTTGCCGTAATTAGCTGTTACTGTTGTCTGAATCTGATATGCGTCCTTAAGGTCAACAACACCGTCATTGTTAACATCAGCTACCTTCTTCTGATCGGCAGTAAGTGTATTCAGACCTACGTCTGCTCTCTGTACAAGAGATGCATCCTTAAGCGATACCTTACCGTCATTGTTAACATCACCTACACCAGGCTTAACCGGTACGTCAGTAGATGTGTCTAATGTTGAATCGGTTGATGTATCTGTTGTTGTATCAGTTGTTGTGTCTGTGTTTGTATCTGTTGATGTATCTGTTGATGTATCTGTTGATGTATC